>JBFJZP010000091.1:0-8458 GCA_041622095.1 Burkholderiaceae bacterium
CTGCGCGCAGCCGGGGGCAAGGACAAGGAGACCGGCTACGACTTCACCGGCGACCATTTCGGCCTGCCCTGGCCTTGCTGGGGCAATCCGTCGCTCAAGCATCCCGGCAGCCCGAACCTGTACGACACCTCGGTGCATGTCATGGAAGGCGGCAGCAACTTCCGCGCCAACTTCGGAGTCGAACGCGACGGACAGAACCTGCTGGCGGAGGACGGCTCGCATTCGCTGGGTGCGGACATCACCACCGGTTATCCGGAGCTCGACCATGTGCTGCTCAAGAAACTGGGCTGGTGGGACGAACTCGACGAAGCCGAGAAGAAGGCCGCCGAAGGCAAGAACTGGAAGACCGATCCGTCCGGCGGCATGATCCGCGTGTTCATGCAAAACCATGGTTGCCATCCGTTCGGCAATGCCAAGGCCCGCGCGGTGGTCTGGAACTTCCCGGACGCGATTCCGCAACATCGCGAACCGCTGTACGGCAACCGGGCCGATCTGCAGGCCAAATACCCGACACATGACGACAAGAAGGCGTTCTGGCGCCTTCCCACCTTGTACAAGACGGTGCAGGACAAGAACATCGCCGACAAGGTGCATGAAAAGTTCCCGCTCGTCATGACCTCCGGCCGGCTGGTCGAATACGAGGGGGGTGGCGAGGAGACCCGCTCCAACCCCTGGCTGGCGGAGCTGCAGCAGGAGATGTTCGTCGAGATCAACCCCAAGGTGGCGGCCGACAAGGGTATCCGCAATGGCGGCCGGGCCTGGGTGTCGACACCCACCGGCGCACGGCTCAACGTGCAGGCAATGGTGACCGAGCGGGTGGGGCCGGACACGGTGTTCCTGCCGTTCCACTTCTCCGGGCGCTGGCAAGGCGCCGACATGCTGGCGTATTACCCCAGCGGCGCGGCACCGGTCGTGCGCGGCGAGGCGGTCAATACCGCCACGACTTATGGTTATGACAGCGTGACGATGATGCAGGAGTCCAAGACCACGGTCTGCAACATCGAAGCGGCGTGATCGATCGGTATCGATTGTTGTTGGCTAACGTCCCGGAAATCAGGAGACACACATGGCGCGAATGAAGTTTGTCTGTGACGCAGAGCGTTGCATCGAGTGCAACGGTTGCGTGACCGCCTGCAAAAACGAACACGAGGTTCCGTGGGGCGTCAACCGGCGCCGCGTGGTGACGCTCAACGACGGCGTGCCGGGCGAGAAGTCGATCTCGGTGGCCTGCATGCATTGCAGCGATGCGCCCTGCATGGCGGTATGCCCGGTCGACTGTTTCTACCGCACCGACGAAGGTGTGGTGCTGCACGACAAGGATGTCTGCATCGGTTGCGGTTACTGCTCCTATGCCTGCCCGTTCGGCGCGCCGCAGTTTCCCTCGCAGGGCACCTTCGGTGTGCGCGGCAAGATGGACAAGTGCACCTTCTGCGCCGGCGGGCCGGAGGAGCATGGCAGCGAGGCGGAGTTCGAGAAATACGGACGCAATCGCCTGGCCGAGGGCAAGCTGCCGGCATGTGCCGAGATGTGCTCGACCAAGGCACTGATTGCCGGTGACGGCGACGTGGTGGCCGACATCTTCCGCAACCGCGTCGTGATGCGCGGCAAGGGTGCCGAAGTCTGGGGCTGGGGCACGGCCTACGGTTCCAAGCAGGCCGGCCAGCCTACCACGGGGACGAAGTGATGAAGGCCGCACTGTTGATCGCCGCCACCTGCCTGGGCCTGGCAGCCTGTTCGGACAAGCCGCAGACGGCCCAGGGCATGCAGGGCAATGACGCTCCTCCGTATGCCGGCGCCAGCCAGGTTTTCACCGACGCCGGCTGGAAAGCTGGCGACAAGGCAAGCTGGGAAGAGCACCTGAAGGTCCGTACGCAACGCGGCCAAAACGACTACTACGGTCGCAAGAACTGACGGGAGCGGGTGATGATCAAAGCACTGAGTGTCGCCGTCGTGATCTCGCTGGCCGCGGTTGGTGCCTGGGCGCAGACGCCGGCTCCAGCTCCGGCACCGGCCGCCCCGGTGGCCGGTGGCGCGATCAAGGGACAGAACATTTTCGAGGTCCGGCCCGATGCCGATCAGGCCCCCGGTTATGCCGAGCAGAACAATGGCGAACGCGCCAAGGTCCAGCCCGGCAACAACGCGCCGATGTGGCGCCAGGTCGGCTCCGGTGTCACCGGCACCAGCAGCCTGCCGCTGAGTCAGGCGCCGGAGGCTGGCAACCTGATCCAGGGTTTCGTGCAATATCCCGGCTCGCGCTGGACCAACGCCGGTGAGGCCTGGCGCCAGGTGCGCAACCAGTGGATCATTCCCTACGGCGGTTCGCTGCTGCTGATCGTGCTCGGCGCGATCGCACTGTTCTATTTCGGCAAGGGCAAGCTGGGCCATGCCGAGGGCGACGGCCCGGCCAGGATCGAGCGTTTCACGCCGTTCGAGCGTTCGGCGCACTGGACCAATGCGATTGCCTTCTGCGTGCTGGCGATTTCCGGCTTGGTGATGGCATTCGGCAAGTTCTTCCTGCTGCCGGTGATGGGCGCGACCTTGTTCGGCTGGTTGACGTATGCGCTGAAGAACGCGCACAACTTTGCCGGGCCGCTGTTCGCGGTCTCGCTGGTCGTGGTGTTCCTGACCTTCCTGAAGGACAACCTTCCGCGCAAGGGTGACGGCGAATGGCTGGCCAAGGGTGGCGGCCTGCTGTCGGGCAAGGAGGTGGCGTCGCACCGCTTCAATGCCGGTGAGAAGATGGTGTTCTGGGGCGGCGTGATGCTGCTCGGCGCCATCGTCGTCGGTTCCGGGCTGGTGCTCGACAAGCTGATTCCAGGGCTGTTGTACGAACGTGCCACGATGCAGATCAGCCACATGCTCCATGCGGTGGCCGCAGTGTTGATGATGGCGATGTTCATCGGCCATATCTATATCGGCACCATCGGCATGAAGGGTGCCTACAAGGCGATGCGAACCGGTTATGTCGACGAAGCCTGGGCCAAGGAGCACCATGAGTACTGGTACGACGACATCCGTGCCGGCAAGATTCCGAGCCAGCGTTCCCAACCCGCTCAAGCGCCGGTCAAGCCGGTGCAAGCCTGAGGTCACCGACATGAAGACATCGATCCAACTGGCCACGTTCCTGTTGCTCGCCAGCGGCGTGTGCTCCGCCGCCATGGCCAAATTGCCGGCACCGTCCGACGAGGCGAAGGCCGCGGCTGCAGCCGCCGCCGACAAGGCCGGCTGGGCCAACAAGGTGGCGGCGTTCAAGCTGTGCCAGGTGCAGGACCGGGTGGCAGCGCGTACCGTGGCGCAGATGCGTGCGGCCGGCAAGACGGTGACGCCGGTGTCCACCGCGCCATGTGCCGATCCGGGGCCGTATGTGGCTGCCGATCCGGCGAAGAAGTCCTGACCGGCGGCAGTGTTGCATGGTCGGGTTCATGAACCGCGCCCCGGTTTGGGTTAGTCTCGCGGCATGAGCATAGCGCCCCATACCCGCCTGCCCCGGTTGACGTCGGCCCGAGTCCCGCTGACGCAGACGATCGATGTCGTCAACGAACATGGCGATATCCAGCCGGTATCGATTCCGGCGGAACGCGCGTTGACGGTATATGTCGACAAGCGCGAGCTGGTCACACTGATGACCCTGGGTGCGCGGCCGGAACTGCTGGTGCTGGGTTATCTGCGCAACCAGCGGCTGGTGCGTTCGGTGTCCGAGGTGGAGTCGATCACCGTCGACTGGGATGTCGGTGTGGCGGCGGTCAAGACGCGCCATGGCGTGTCCGACATCGAGAATCGCACCGCCAAGCGGGTGGTCACCACCGGCTGTGGCCAGGGCAGCATGTTCGGCGGCCTGATGGACGAGGTGGCCGAACTGGTATTGCCACAAGCCACCTTGATGCAGTCGCAGTTGTACGGCATCGTCGACACGATTCGGCTACAGGAGAGCACGTACAAGGTAGCCGGATCGGTCCATGGTTGTGCGCTGTTCCGCGGCCAGGAGCAGCTGGTGTTCGTCGAAGACGTCGGGCGCCACAATGCGATCGACACGATTGCCGGCTGGATGTGGCTGCAGCCGGACGATCGCCCCGGCCCGCTCGCGGATGCCGTCGGCACCGGCCCCGGCGCCCATACCGGCGGCATGACCGGCGCCGACAAGGTGTTCTACACGACGGGTCGCCTGACCAGTGAGATGGTCATCAAGTCGGCGCAGATGGGTGTGCCGATCGTGGTGTCGCGCAGCGGCATCACGCAGATGGGCCACGCGGTTGCGCACAGCCTGGGTCTGTGTACCATCGGCCGCGCGACGAACCGCCGTTTCCTGTGTTTCACCGCGCCGCACCGGCTGCAGTTGCAACCCGACCTGGCCGGTGCCAGGCTGCGCGCGGCCGCCTGAGACCGAGCCCCCCAGGCCCCGGTGATGCAGGGGCATCCGCGATCGGATAAGGTATCGCCATGAACACGTCTTACTGGCGCCTGGGCTTGCGCTCGCTGTGGCGCGACCTGCGTTCCGGTGAGTTGCGGCTGTTGATCGTGGCGGTCACGCTGGCGGTTGCCGCGTTGACCGCCGTCGGCTTCTTCGCCGATCGGCTGCAGGGCGGGCTCAAGCGCGACGCGCGCCAGTTGCTCGGTGGCGACTTCGTGATGTCGACCGACAAGGCGACACCGGCATCGGTGATCGAGCGGGCCCAGGCGTTGGGCCTGCGCAGTGCCATCACCATCACCTTCCCGACCATGGCGCGTGCCTCGGACGCGCGCGGTGGCGCCAGCAAGCTGGTGGCGCTCAAGGCTGTGCCCGACGGCTACCCGCTGCGTGGCAGCCTGAGTGTCGCCACGCTTGCCGATGGTGTCGGTGAGAAGACCCGCGAGGTTCCGGCACCGGGCCAGGCCTGGGTCGATCCGGCCTTGCTGGAGTCGCTGAACCTGCGCATCGGCGACGATCTGCTGCTCGGCGACAAGCGCTTCACCGTCAGCCGGGTCATCGTCATCGAGCCGGACCGCGGCGGCGGATTCGTCAACTTCTCGCCCCGGGTGATGTTCAACCAGGTCGACCTGGCGGCCACCGGCCTGGTGCAGCCGGCCAGCCGCCTGAACTACCGGTTTGCGGTGGCCGGAGCGGAAGCACCGGTACGCGAGTTCGGCCAGTGGGCCACGCAGCGGGTCGACAGCGGCGAGTTGCGCGGAGCCCGGGTCGAGTCGCTCGAGAGCGGGCGTGCCGACATGCGCCAGACGCTGGACCGGGCGGAGAAATTCCTCAACCTGGTGGCATTACTCGCCGCCATGCTCAGCGCGGTCGCAGTGGCCCTGGCGGCCCGATCATTTGCCGCGAGCCACCTGGACGACTGCGCGATGCTGCGCGTGCTGGGCCTGAGCCAGCGCACGATTGCCCTGGCCTATACCACCGAGTTCCTGGTGGTCGGCGTGGTCGCCAGTGCGCTGGGCCTGGCCATCGGGTTTGGCGTGCATTACGTGTTCGTGGTGCTGCTGGCCGGGCTGGTCGAGTCCGGACTGCCGGCGCCCAGCATCTGGCCGGTGTTGTTCGGCCTGGGCATGGGCATGACCTTGTTGACGGCCTTCGGCCTGCCGCCGGTGCTGCAACTGGCGCAGGTGCCGCCGCTGCGGGTGATCCGGCGCGATGTCGGCAACCTGAAACCGGCGTCGCTGGCGGTGCTGGGGGTGGGGGTGGCCGGATTTGCGGCCTTGCTGCTGGCGGCCAGCAGCGATGTCATGCTCGGGCTGATTGCGGTCGGTGGTTTTGCCGGCGCGGTTCTGGTGTTTGCCGGCCTGAGCTGGGTGGCGGTCACCTTGTTGCGGCGCAGTGTCAACGAGAGCACCGCACCCCGCTGGCTGGTGCTGGCGACGCGCCAGCTCTCGGCCCGGCCGGCATATGCCGTGGTGCAGGTGAGCGCACTCGCGGTCGGCCTGCTGGCGCTGATCCTGCTCGTGTTGTTGCGTACCGACCTGATCAGCAGCTGGCGCCAGGCGACGCCGGCGGATGCGCCCAACCGGTTCGTCATCAATGTGATGCCGGACCAGAATGCCATGTTCCAGCAGCGCCTGCAGGATGCCGGCGTGCGTGGCTACGACTGGTATCCGATGATCCGCGGCCGGCTGGTCGGGATCAACGGCCAGGCCGTCTTGCCGGAGGAAATGCAGGACGAGCGGGCACGCCGGCTCACCGAGCGCGAGTTCAACCTGTCCAATAGCGCGGCACGGCCACCCCACAACGACATCGTCGCCGGACGCTGGGTCGACGAGGAGCAGGGCGCGATCAGCGTCGAGGAGGGTATTGCCGAGACGCTGGGCCTGAAGCTCGGCGACAGCATGCGATTCGATATCGCCGGCGTTCCGGTGGACGCGAAGATCACCTCGCTGCGCAAGGTCGACTGGGGCTCCATGCGGGCCAACTTCTTCGTCATCTACCCGGTCGCGGAACTGCCGGACGTCCCGGTGACGTACATGACCGCATTCAAGGCGCCACCGGTCAAGGGTTTCGACAATGCGCTGGTGCGTGAATTCCCGAACATCACCGCGATCGATGTCAGTGCCACGCTGGCCCAGGTCCAGCGGGTGCTCGACCAGGTGGTGCGCGCAGTGGAGTTCCTGTTCGGATTCACACTCGCCGCCGGACTGGTGGTGTTGTTCGCGGCGATCACCGCCACCCGCGAGGAGCGGGCGCGCGAATTCGCGGTGATGCGGGCAGTGGGTGCCCAGGCGCGTTTGCTGCGCCAGGTGCAGCGCGCGGAACTCGCCGGTGTCGGCATGTTGGCCGGATTGTTGGCCGCGCTGGTGGCCAGTGTCGTCGGTTGGGCGCTGGCCCGGTTCGTCTTCAACTTCACCTGGACCGCATCCTTGCTGGTGCCGCTCGAAGGCGCGCTGGCCGGTGCGGTGCTGGCGATGCTGGCCGGATGGTGGGGCCTGCGCGACGTATTGCGCCGGCCGGTGGTCGAGACGCTGCGCCGGGCGCCACAATAGGGCTTTGAACATGCCGGGCCAGCTGGCCAGGCCGACGCAGGAATCCGACACGTGAAGATTGAGGAAAAACCGAGCTTCGAGACCCCGTTCGCCTGGATCGGCGGCGAGGCGGCGGTGCTGGCGCTGACAGAGCGTTTCTACGACCTGATGGACCTGGAGCCGGCTTATGCGCAGTTGCGTGCCGCCCATGGCGGCGACCTGGCCAACGCGCGCCAGCGCCTGTTCTGGTTCCTGTGTGGCTGGCTCGGCGGGCCGCAGCATTACACCGAACGTTTCGGCCATCCGCGGTTGCGGGCACGGCACATGCCGTTCGCGATCGGCATCACCGAGCGCGACCAGTGGCTGGCCTGCATGGACCAGGCGATGGCCGAGACCGGCGTCGACGCAGACCTGCGCCGGCGCCTGAACGAGAGTTTCTTCCAGACCGCCGACTGGATGCGCAACCAGGGCGCCTGAGCGGCCGGTGTCCGGATGGCCGGCGCCCTTTGCCCAGGCCTGTTGCCGGAGTCGACGGGCCGGCGATTCAGCGGTTCAGGGGTTGCAAGCGCACATCCCTGCGCAGCTTGTCGAACCCATGCCAGGCGATCACGCCGAGCACGGCGGCCACCATGAACAACCAGGCGCTCAGCCCGGAGTTGCCGGGCACATAACCCTGGGCGTCCCACCCCAGGTACAAGGCCATGCCGAGGAAGGGCGCGAACGCGCCACGCACGCCGGTGAGCGTGACATGGATGCCCATGTAGGTTGAAATCTGGTCTCGTGGCGCGAAGTCGTTGTGCCCGAGTTGCCAGGCCAGGCTGCCGCCCCCGTTGACGATGCCGGTGATGATCCTGCCTACCGCCAGCCAGGCCAGCGAGAAGGTCCAGGCGCCCCAGAACATGATCAACACCCCGACGACCCAGCCGGCGTTCTGCCGGGCCCGGAACTCGGCGACATGCACCTTGTCCAGATAACGCGCCCACAAGGGCATGGTGGTCAGGTTGAGCGTGAACGGGATCAGCATCACGATGCCGATGCTGACCACGTAGCTGGCGCCGAGCTGCTTGGACACCAGGTACACCAGCGGCGGCTCCAGCATCATGTTGGCCATGCCCGAGGTGAACTGGTGCAGCTGGTAACGCGCATACAACTTGTCGCCGCGCAAGACCTTGAGGAAGCCGTCACGACGATGCCCCTCCTGGGCGCCGCGGCGCTCCATCACCCGGTGGCGTTTCTCGCCCTGCACCAGCACGCCGCGGAAGATCCAGACGCCGATGCAGCCCAAGGCCGCACCGGCGGCATAGACATAACGGAAGTTCTCCGGTTGCGCATCCAGCGCCCAGCCGGCCAGGCTGGTGGTCAGCACCACCGTCAGGCTGGTGATCGCCTGCAGGCGACCGGTCGCGCGGGCGCGCAAGGCACGCTCGTAGTTCAGGCTCCAGGCCACGCTGCGCACGGTGATGATGCCGGCAATCAGGATACGCGCCGTCACCACGCTGGTCAGCAGGATCCAGCTGCCTTC
>JBFJZP010000092.1:0-8444 GCA_041622095.1 Burkholderiaceae bacterium
CGGTACAGTTTCATTACCCGGGGCCGACGGTCGAGCAGGATTTCGGCTCCGCGCCGTCGCCGCTGGCGCCACCATCCAGGCAGGGGGAGTGGTCATGAGCTGGTATCGACCGGCCGACATCGGGTACTCGGTGCGCAGGCAACTGGCGGACATGGGGCTGGGTGCGCGGCTGTTCATGCGTCTGGTGATGTTGTTCGGACCGGCCTTTCGACGCTTCGGGCTGATCCGCGACCAGATTCATTTCCTGGGCAATTACTCGCTGGCGATCATTGCGGTATCCGGGCTGTTCGTCGGTTTCGTGTTCGGGCTGCAGGGTTACTACACCTTGCAGCGCTACGGTTCGTCCGAGGCACTCGGCCTGCTGGTGACCTTGACCCTGGTGCGCGAGCTCGGCCCGGTCGTCACCGCCTTGCTGTTTGCCGGTCGGGCCGGTACCTCGTTGACCGCGGAGATCGGCTTGATGAAGGCCGGCGAACAGATCAGCGTCATGGAGATGATGGCGGTCGATCCGGTGCGCCGGGTGCTGGCGCCCCGGTTCTGGGCTGGTGTCATCGTGATGCCCTTGCTGGCGGCCGTGTTCAGCGCCACCGGCATCATCGGCGGCTGGGTGGTGGGCGTTTTGATGATCGGCGTGGATGCAGGTTCCTTCTGGAGCCAGATCCAGGGTGGTGTCGATGTCTGGCAGGACGTCGGCAACGGGCTGATCAAGAGTGTCGTATTCGGCTTCACCGTCACCTTCATCGCCTTGTTGCAGGGCTTCGAGGCCCAGGCGACGCCGGAAGGGGTGTCCAAGGCAACGACGCGCACGGTGGTGATGGCGTCGCTGGCGGTGCTGGGTCTGGACTTCATCCTTACCGCGATGATGTTCACGCTGTGAGGCGCAATAGAGGTTCGCAGTCGGATGCGGGACGGCCCCAGTGCCATCGGGTCCCGCAATCAGGAGTAAGAAGTGCAACGATCGAAAATTGATGTGTGGGTAGGCCTGTTCGTGCTGCTGGGCGGCGCGGCCATCCTGTTTCTGGCGCTGCAGTCGGCCAACCTGCTCAGCCTGAGTTTCCAGCCCACCTACCAGCTCGAAGCGCGGTTTGTCGACGTCGGCGGCCTCAAGCCCAAGGCGGCGGTGCGCAGTTCCGGTGTGCTGGTCGGGCGCGTCGAGGCGATCACCTTCGATGACAAGACCTTCCAGGCCCGTGTCACGATGGCGATGGACAGCCAATTCGCGTTTCCGAAGGACAGCTCCCTGAAGATCCTGACCAGCGGCCTGCTCGGCGAGCAGTACCTGGGCCTGTCCCCCGGCGCCGACGAGAAGAATCTGGTGGCTGGTGATACCATTTCCAGCACACAGTCTGCCGTGGTGCTGGAAGACCTGATTGGTCAATTCCTGTACAACAGTGCGTCAGGGAGCAAGGACAAGAAATGATCTCAACCGCGTCCATCGGGGTGCGCAGCACGATGGGTCGTGCATTGTCCGTCGGCATGGTGCTGATGGCGGTGCAGGGCTGCGCTACGCAGCAACCCGCAGACCCGATCGATCCGCTGGAGTCGTTCAACCGCGGCGTGTTCGCATTCAACGAAGGCCTGGACAAGGCGGTGCTCAAGCCCGCTGCGACCGTCTACCGGGACGTGACACCGCAACTGGTTCGCACCGGTGTCGGAAACTTCCTGGGCAATCTCGATGACGCCTGGTCGGCGATCAACAGCCTGCTGCAGTTCAAGTTGCGGGCCGGAGTCGACAATTTCATGCGTTTCGGTGTCAACACCACGTTCGGCCTGTTCGGCATACTCGATGTTGCCAGCGAGATGCGGATCGACCGGCATTCCGAGGATTTCGGCCAGACCCTGGGCTCCTGGGGTATGGGCACCGGTCCTTATCTGGTGCTGCCGATTTTCGGCCCCTCGACGCTGCGCGACACCGCTGCATTGCCGGTCGACTTCGGTGGCGATCTCGCCTCGCGCACCAGCGATATCCGGACGCGCAATTCGCTCCGGGTCCTGAACGTCATCGACACCCGGGCCAGCCTGCTGGGCCTGTCCTCTGCACTCGACGAGGTGGCGCTGGACAAGTACAGTTTCGCCCGTGATGCCTACCTGCAACGTCGCCGTAACGCGGTCTACGATGGCAATCCGCCGGAGACAGATCCTGTTACAGGGGCCGATATTCGTTAGGTTTACCATGGCGTGACCCGTGCCTGCGCATGCGTCATGCCGCCAATCCGGCCTGCTTCGCATGCCGGGCACCCGATTTCCATTGCGCCCGCATCCATGCGGGCATCAGAAAGACAGACCCGTGATCGATCGACGAATTTTTTCCCGCCGGATGGCCGTGTTGCTGGCCAGCGCCATGGTCGCCTTGCATCTGCCAGCCTGGTCGGCGGAGGAAGCGCCTGACGCGATGATCCAGCGCCTGTCCAACTCGGTGCTGGACAACATCCGCAGCGACAAGGCGATCAAGTCCGGCGACCTCTCGCATGTGATCGCGCTGGTCGACGGCAAGATCATGCCGGAGGTGAATTTCCGGCGCATGACCGCCTCTGCGGTCGGTCCGGCCTGGCGCCAGGCGACTCCCGAGCAACAAAAGCGTTTGCAGGAGGAGTTCAAGATCCTGCTGGTGCGCATCTACGCCGGCGCATTGGCCCAGGTCAGCGACCAGACGATCCTGATCAAGCCGATGCGTGCGGCTGCGGACGACAAGGAAGTGGTCGTGCGCACCGAGGTACGGGGTCGGGGCGACCCGATCCAGCTCGATTACCGACTCGAGAAGACGCCGGGCGAGGGCAGCGGCTGGAAGATCTACAACCTCAATGTGCTCGGCGTCTGGCTGGTCGAGACTTACCGCAGCCAGTTTGCGCGAGAGATCAACAACACCGGTATCGACGGGTTGATCAAGGTGCTCGCCGAGCGCAACAAGGCCAACCTCGCCAAGGGCTGAACCCGGTGCTGGTCCTCCCTGCCGACCTGACGCGTAACCAGGCCAGCGCCTGCCTGCAGATGCTGGTGCAAGGCCTCAAGGCGCTGGACGGCGCCGATGTCGTGGTCGATGCCAGCGCGCTCGAGCGCTTCGATTCCTCTGCATTGGCGGTGTTGCTGGAGCTGCGCCGCGAGAGCCAGGCCCAGGGCAAGGAGATGCGAATCCAGGCCTTGCCCGAACGCCTGCGCGACCTGGCCACGGTGTACGGTATTGCGGAACTGCTCGCAGCACAGTGAGCCGACCGGCTAAAATCGCCGGCTCCCATGTCCGCAATCTCCTTTCAGTCGGTCTCCAAGTCCTACCCATCCCCACGCAACCCGAACAAGCCGTTTCTGGCGCTGGATCGGGTCGATCTGCAGATCGAGCGCGGCGAGTTCTTCGGACTGCTGGGCCCCAATGGAGCGGGCAAGACCACGATGATCAGCATCCTGGCCGGCCTGTCGCGCGCCAGTGCCGGCTCGGTGTCGGTGCTCGGCGCCGATGTGGTGCGCGACTTCGCCCAGGCGCGCCGCAATCTCGGCATCGTTCCGCAGGAACTGGTGTTCGATCCGTTTTTCAATGTGCGTGAGGCCTTGCGCTTCCAGTCCGGCTATTTCGGCATCCGCAACAACGACGCCTGGATCGATGAGTTGCTGCACAGCCTGGGGCTGACCGACAAGGCTGCGTCCAACACCCGGCAGCTGTCGGGTGGCATGAAGCGGCGCATGCTGGTGGCCCAGGCACTGGTGCACCGGCCGCCGGTGATCGTGCTCGACGAGCCGACCGCAGGCGTCGATGTCGAATTGCGCCAGACCTTGTGGCAGTTCATCGCCAAACTCAATCGCCAGGGCCACACCGTCCTGCTGACCACCCATTACCTGGAAGAGGCCGAGGCCTTGTGTGGCCGCGTGGCCATGCTCAAGTCCGGCCGCATCGTGGCGCTGGACCGTACCAGCGAACTGCTCAAGGCCGCCTCGAGCAATGTGTTGCGCTTCAAGATCGACGCCGAACTGCCTGCTGCGCTGGCCGAGAAGGCGCGTGTCACCGGCCGCATCGTCCAGATTCCGGCGCATGATGCGCGCGAGATCGAGTCCTACCTGGCTGCTGTGCGTGAGGCCGGGCTGCAGGCACATGACGTGGAGATCCGCAAGGCCGACCTGGAGGATGTGTTCGTCGAGGTCATGGCCAAACACCACGACAGCGCTGCTGCCGTGGCCTCGTGAGGCTGCTGCGGCACGAACCGGAAGGCAATCCTTGCACAATCCCGCACCCATGCCCATCGATAATCCGTTGGCCGCAGCCACGACCGTGCCGCAGCTGCCGCCGGCGGGTGCTGCCATGATTGGCTGGCGCACCTTGTTCTACAAGGAGATCCTGCGTTTCTGGAAGGTCGGCTTTCAGACCGTCGGCGCGCCGGTGCTCACCGCCATCCTGTACCTGCTGGTGTTCGGCCATGTGCTGGAGGGCCGGGTGCTGGTGTTCGGCTCGGTCTCGTATACCGCATTCCTGATCCCCGGCCTGGTGATGATGAGCGTTTTGCAGAATGCGTTTGCGAACAGCTCGTCATCGTTGATCCAGAGCAAGATCATGGGTAACCTGGTCTTTCTGCTGCTCACGCCGCTGTCGCACTGGCACTGGTTCTTTGCCTACGTCGCATCCTCGGTGGTGCGCGGGCTGGTGGTCGGTGGTGGCGTGTTGCTGGCCACCTGGTGGTTCAGCAGCCTGGGTGTCGTCAACGCCGCCTGGATCCTGGTGTTCGCCGTGCTCGGCGCGGCCTTGATGGGCACACTCGGTCTGATTGCCGGCTTGTGGGCCGAGAAATTCGACCAGCTGGCGGTGTTCCAGAACTTCATCATCATGCCGATGACTTTTCTCAGCGGCGTGTTCTATTCGATACAGTCGCTGCCGCCGTTCTGGCAAGGCATCAGCCACCTGAACCCCTTTTTCTACATGATCGACGGTTTTCGCTACGGATTCTTCGGCCAGAGCGATGTATCGCCCTGGCTGAGCCTGGCCATCGTCGGTGCATCGATGCTTGCGGCTTCGGCCGCGGCCATTCATTTGCTGCGCATCGGATACAAGATCCGCAGCTGACAGGATTCCGAACATGACTGCAGACGAACTCAAGGCCATCATCACCGAAGGGCTGCATTGCACCCATTGCGAGCTGGAGGGCGATGGCCGCCACTGGCAAGCCCTGATCGTCTCCGACGCGTTCGAAGGCAAACGTGCGATCCAGCGCCACCAGATGGTGTATGCGACGCTGGGCGCCCGCATCCAGACCGACGAGGTGCATGCCTTGTCGATGAAGACATTGACCAGTGCCGAGTGGAAAACCCATGGATAAACTGCTGATTCGCGGCGGACGCCGCCTGCAAGGCACGGTGCCGATCTCCGGCGCCAAGAATGCCGCCTTGCCCGAGTTGTGTGCCTGCCTGCTGAGCGCGGAGCCGGTCACGCTCGACAACGTTCCGCGCCTGCAAGACGTCAACACGATGATCCGGCTGATTCGCAACATGGGTGTGACGGTCGAGCGCGACGACGCGGACCAGGTGCGGGTCGATGCCAGCCGGCTGACGTCGCCGGAGGCCCCCTACGAACTGGTCAAGACGATGCGGGCCTCGGTGCTCGCGCTCGGCCCCTTGCTGGCGCGCTTCGGCGAAGCCACGGTCTCGCTGCCCGGCGGCTGTGCGATCGGTTCGCGGCCGGTGGACCAGCACATCATGGGACTGACCGCGATGGGCGCCGACATCGTGGTCGAGCACGGCTACATGATCGCGCGCCTGGCCAAGGGCCTGACCCGCCTGCATGGTGCGCGCATCACCACCGACATGGTGACCGTGACCGGCACCGAGAACTTCCTGATGGCGGCCGCGCTGGCCGATGGCGAGACCGTGCTGGAGAACGCCGCGCAGGAGCCCGAAATCAGCGACCTGGCCGAGATGCTGATCGCCATGGGTGCGCAGATAGAAGGCCATGGCACCAGCCATATCGTGGTGCAAGGCGTCAAGTCGCTGCATGGTGCGCGGCACCGGGTCGTGCCGGACCGCATCGAGGCCGGCACCTTCCTGTGTGCGGTGGCTGCGGCCGGTGGCGACGTGTTGTTGTCGGGTGCACGTGCCGACCACCTGGAAGCCGTCATCGAGAAGCTGCAGGCGGCCGGTGCGCAGATCAGCGTCGTCGACGGCGGTATCCGTGTGGTCTCCGACGGCCGCTTGACCGCCCAGAGTTTCCGCACCACCGAATACCCGGGTTTCCCCACCGACATGCAGGCCCAGTTCATGGCGCTGAACTGCATCGCACAGGGCACCGCCACGGTGACCGAGACGATTTTCGAGAACCGCTTCATGCACGTCAACGAACTGGTCCGGCTCGGTGCGCATATCCAGATCGACGGACGGCGCTCGGTGGTGCAAGGTGTCGAGCGCCTGTCTGGCGCCAACATCATGGCGACCGACCTGCGCGCGTCGGCCAGCCTGGTGATCGCAGGCCTGGTAGCCGAAGGCGAGACGGTGGTGGACCGCATCTACCATCTGGACCGGGGCTACGACCGCATGGAAGCCAAGCTGCGCGGCCTGGGTGCCGACATCGAACGCGTGTCGGCCTGAACGGAGCAAGCAGATGATCACGCTGGCACTGTCCAAGGGGCGCATCTTCGATGACGCGTTGCCACTGCTGCGCGCCGCCGATATCGAGGTGCTGGACGACCCGGAAAAATCGCGCAAGCTGATCCTGGACACCAACCGCGCCGATGTTCGCGTGCTGGTGGTGCGTGCCACCGACGTGCCGACCTATGTGCAATACGGCGGAGCCGATCTCGGCATCACCGGCCTGGATACCTTGCTCGAGCACGGCAGCGAAGGGCTGTACCAGCCGATCGACCTGCGCATCGCACAGTGCCGCATCAGCGTGGCGGTGCGCGCCGGATTCGACTATGCGTCGAGTGTGCGCCAGGGATCGCGCCTGACGGTGGCCACCAAGTACATGGCGATCGCTCGCGATTTTTTTGCCGCCAAGGGCGTCCATGCCGACCTGGTCAAGCTGTACGGCAGCATGGAACTGGCGCCGCTGACCGGCCTGGCCGATGCGATCGTCGACCTGGTCTCCACCGGCAGCACCCTGCGCGCGAACAACCTGGTCGAGGTCGAGCAGATCATGGACATCAGTTCGCGCCTGGTGGTCAACCAGGCGGCGCTCAAACTCAAGCCGGTCCCGATGCGCCGCATCATCGACGCGTTCGAAGCGGCGGTACGCAAAGGAGGCGAACAACCATGACCCTGCAAGCCAGGCCACTGCGTCTGTCCACCGTCGACGACGGTTTCGATGCCGCTTTCCGGCAGCGGCTGTTCTGGTCCAGCGCGGCTGACGCGGCCATCGAGCAGCGCGTGGCCGAGATCCTGGCCGACGTGCAGGCGCGCGGCGATGCGGCCGTGCTCGCCTATACCGAACGGTTTGACGGCGTGGCCGCAGCCTCGGTGGCGGAACTCGAGATCGCTCCGCAGGTTCTCAAGCAGGCCTTCGACGACCTGCCGGCTGACCAGCGTGAGGCCTTGCTGTTTGCGGCCTCGCGCGTGCGCAGCTACCACGAGGCGCAGAATCAGGCTTGTGGCCAGAGCTGGAGTTACCGCGACACCGACGGCAATCTGCTCGGGCAAAAAGTCACGCCACTGGACCGCGTCGGCATCTATGTGCCGGGTGGCAAGGCGGCTTACCCGTCCTCGGTGCTGATGAATGCGATTCCGGCCCATGTGGCGGGTGTGCCGGAAATCATCATGGTCGTACCCACGCCAGCGGTCAAGGGTGGCGCGCCCGGGCAGGGCGAACGTAATCCGCTGGTGCTGGCGGCGGCCCATGTGGCCGGCGTCACGCGCGTGTTCACGATCGGTGGTGCGCAGGCGGTGGCGGCGCTGGCCTACGGCACCGCGACGGTTCCCAAGGTGGACAAGATCACCGGACCTGGCAATGCCTATGTCGCCGCAGCCAAGCGCCGGGTGTTCGGCACGGTCGGCATCGACATGATTGCCGGTCCCAGCGAGATCCTGGTGCTGGCCGATGGCTCCACCCCGCCGGACTGGGTGGCGATGGACTTGTTCAGCCAGGCGGAACACGACGAACTGGCGCAAAGCATCCTGCTGTGTCCGGATGCGGCCTATATCGACCAGGTGCAGGCCGAGATCGACCGGCTGCTGCCGGCGATGAAACGCAAGGCCATCATCGCCAGCTCGCTCAACGGACGGGGCGTGCTGGTGCAGACCCGCTCGATGGAAGAGGCCTGCGCCATCAGCAACCAGGTGGCGCCGGAACACCTCGAGGTGAGCAGCAGCGACCCGCATCGCTGGGAGCCACTGCTGCGCCATGCCGGTGCCATCTTCCTGGGTGCATACACCAGCGAAAGCCTGGGCGACTACTGCGCCGGCCCCAACCATGTGTTGCCCACCGGCGCGACCGCACGTTTTTCCAGCCCGCTCGGGGTTTATGACTTCCAGAAGCGCAGCAG
>JBFJZP010000093.1:0-8376 GCA_041622095.1 Burkholderiaceae bacterium
ATGCTACGCAGTGTGGCGGCAAGGAGAACTGCCTGGGTGAAGGTACCCGGTGCATGACCCATGACCTGTGGGCGTCGCTGAACACGCGCATGGTGGAGTTTCTCGACTCGGTGACGCTGCAAAAGCTGGTGGACGAACAACTCGCCAAGGGCCTGCAGATCGAGGACAAGCCCCATGTCAAGCGCGCGATTTCGGCGATGCCGGTCAGCAAGCCGATCCGTGTCAATGCGCCGAACTCGGTGTTTGCACTGGGTAGCGCCTTGGCCAAATCCTGATGCGCCCGGTAGGGCCGTCCGCGGACGGCGCCTTCGGTGCGTTCGACCTTCGATAGTGCGTAATTGATGAACTCAGCCAGCCAAATTACAGAGCCAGCCATGGACATTACTCCCCATTTTCCGATCTACATGGACTACAGCGCAACCAACCCCTGCGACGAGCGGGTGGTGGACGCGATGGTACCCTGGTTGCGGCAGCATTTCGGCAACCCCGCGTCGCGCAGCCATGCCTGGGGTTGGGAGGCGGAGGCCGCCGTCGAAGAGGCGCGTGGCCATGTGGCGGCCTTGATCGGTGCCGATCCGCGCGAGATCGTCTGGACCTCCGGCGCAACCGAATCGAACAACCTGGCCCTGAAGGGCGCAGCCGGGTTCTACAAGTCCAAGGGCAAACACATCATCACCGTCAAGACCGAGCACAAGGCGGTGCTGGACACCTGCCGCGAACTCGAGCGCCAGGGTTTCGAGGTGACTTATCTGGATGTGCAGAGCGACGGCCTGGTCGACCTGGAAGTGTTCAAGGCGGCGATCCGCCCGGACACCATCCTGGCCAGCGTGATGTTCGTCAACAACGAGATCGGCGTGATCCAGGACATCGCCGCCATCGGCGCGATCTGTCGCGCCAAGGGCGTGATCTTCCATGTCGATGCCGCGCAGGCGACCGGTCGCGTCGAATTCAACCTGGCAGAGTTGCCGGTCGACTTGATGAGCCTGACCGCGCACAAGACCTACGGCCCGAAAGGCGTCGGCGCATTGTTTGTGCGGCGCAAGCCGCGGGTGCGGATCGAAGCCCAGATGCACGGTGGTGGCCATGAGCGCGGCATGCGCTCGGGGACCTTGCCGACCCATCAGATCGTCGGCATGGGCGAGGCGTACCGCATCGCCAAGGCCGAAATGGCACAGGAAAACCTGCGTATCAAGGCGCTGCACGATCGCATGGTCGCCGGCCTGCAGGGGATCGAGCAGATCTTCATCAACGGCCATCCGGACCAGCGCGTGCCGCACAACCTGAACATCAGCTTCAACTATGTCGAAGGCGAGTCGCTGATCATGGGCATCAAGGGCTTGGCGGTGTCCAGTGGATCGGCCTGCACCTCGGCCAGTCTGGAGCCGAGCTACGTGCTGCGGGCACTGGGCCGCAGCGATGAACTGGCGCACAGCAGTTTGCGCATGACGATCGGGCGTTACACCACCGAAGCGGAGATCGACTATGCGGTCGAGACGATCAAGTTCAATGTCGCGAAGTTGCGCGACCTGAGCCCGTTGTGGGAGATGTACCAGGAAGGCATCGACATCAGCACCATCCAGTGGGCAGCCCACTGACCGCCCAACGAAACTGAAAGAGGTAACACCATGGCATATTCAGAAAAAGTCGTAGACCACTACGAGAACCCGCGTAACGTGGGCTCCTTCGACAAGGGCGACGAGGCAGTCGGCACCGGCATGGTCGGTGCACCGGCCTGCGGCGACGTGATGAAGCTGCAAATCAAGGTCAACCCGCAGACCGGGGTGATCGAGGATGCGCGCTTCAAGACCTATGGCTGCGGATCGGCGATCGCATCGTCTTCGCTGGTCACCGAATGGGTCAAGGGCAAGACGCTGGACCAGGCGGCCGCCTTGAAGAACAGCCAGATCGCCGAGGAACTGGCGTTGCCGCCGGTCAAGATCCACTGCTCCATCCTGGCCGAAGACGCGATCAAGGCCGCTGTCGACGACTACAAGAAGAAGCACAGCCACTGACATGTCCGTCACGCTCTCAGAAGCCGCGGCGCGGCATGTGAACCGTTACCTGGCCAAACGTGGCAAGGGTGTAGGTGTGCGCCTGGGCGTCAAGACCACCGGTTGTTCCGGCCTGGCCTATACGCTGGAGTTCGTCGACGAGAAGTCGCCGGAAGACATTGTGTTCGAGGAGCACGGCGTCAAGGTGCTGGTCGATCCCAAGAGCATGGCTTACATCGAAGGCACGCAGCTCGACTATGTACGTGAAGGCCTGAACGAAGGGTTCCGCTTCAACAACCCGAACGAACGTGACAAGTGCGGCTGCGGCGAGTCGTTCCGGGTCTGATCGGGCGCTGCCGCATGCAAGGGTGGTGGATCCATGGGTGACGCGCCGCTGACGCTGGCGTCCAACGATTTCGAGTTGTTCGCGGTACCGGTGCGTTTCGCGCAGGATGCCGCCGCACTCGATGCGCGCTGGAAGGAGTTGCAGCGCGAGGCGCACCCGGACCGATTCACAGCCCAGGGCGTTGCCGCGCAGCGCCAGGCGATGCAGTGGTCGGTGCGGATCAACGAGGCCTACCAACGTCTCAAGCATCCGCTCAAGCGGGCAGCCTACCTCTGCGAGCTGGCCGGCGCGCCGGTCAATGCCGAGAACAACACCGCGATGCCGGCGGATTTTCTGATGGAGCAGATGTCCTGGCGCGAAGCGCTGGACGATGCGAGCACCGAGGCCGACATCGACGACTTGCTGCAGCAGGTAAACCAGGCGCGTGTACAGGCCTTGCAACGCTGCGAAGAGTTGCTCGACCAGCGCCACGACGCTGTGCAGGCAGTTGCCCAGGTACGGGCATTGATGTTCATCGAACGCTTCAGCCAGGATGTGGAGTCGCGACTCGATGATTTGCAGAATTCGTCCGTCGATGCGGCGGGCGCAACAGGGCAGGCGGATTGACGCACTGACCGACGAGATCCATGGCTTTATTACAGATTTCCGAACCGGGCCAGACGCCCAACCCGCACGAGCGCCGCGTGGCGGTCGGCATCGACCTGGGCACGACCCATTCGCTGGTGGCTGCGGTGCGCAGCGGCGTGGCCGAATGCCTGCCCGACGAGGACGGCGATGTGATCCTGCCGTCTGTCGTGCGTTACCTGGACGGCGGCCGGCGCCAGATCGGGCGACAAGCCCTGCAGGCCCTGGCGCTGGATCCGCAGAACACCGTGGCTTCGGTCAAGCGCTTCATGGGACGCAGCCTGGCTGACGTTGCCGATCATGTGCACCTGCCGTACCGGTTTGTCGACAAGCCAGGCATGCTGGCGCTGCAGACCGCAGGTGGCGAGAAGTCGCCGGTCGAGATCAGCGCCGACATCCTGGCCACCTTGCGTTACCGCGCAGAAGACACGCTGGGCGACGATCTGGTGGGTGCGGTCATCACCGTGCCGGCATATTTCGACGATGCGCAGCGCCAGGCGACCAAGGATGCGGCCAAGCTGGCCGGGCTCAATGTGCTGCGGCTGATCAACGAGCCGACCGCCGCGGCGATCGCCTACGGACTGGACAACGCCAGCGAAGGCGTTTATGCGATCTACGACCTGGGCGGCGGCACTTTCGACATCTCGATCCTGCGCCTGAGCCAGGGTGTGTTCGAAGTGATTGCCACCGGCGGCGATTCTGCGTTGGGCGGCGACGACTACGACCGTGCGCTGGCGGCGCTGGTGGCGGAACTGTCCGGCACCGTGCTCGATTCGGCAACGGACAAGGCTGCGTTCAGCACAGCTGCCCGCGCCTGCAAGGAAGAACTGTCGCGCCAGGAAAACGCGAGCTTCACTGCACAAGTGGGCGAACAAACCATCACCCAGCAGGTTTCGCGCGCGCAGTTCGAGCAGGCCACCGCTGCGCTGACGGCGCGCACCATCACCGCGGCACGCAAGGCCTTGCGCGATGCGAAGCTGGTGGCAGCCGACATCAAGGGCGTGGTGATGGTCGGCGGCTCGACGCGTATGCCGCAGATCCAGGCCGCGGTCGGCCGGTTCTTCGAATGCGAACCGCTGAACAACCTCAATCCTGACGAAGTCGTGGCCTTGGGTGCGGCGATCCAGGCGAACCAGCTGGCCGGCAACCGTCCCGACGGCGACCTGCTGCTGCTCGACGTGATCCCCTTGTCGCTGGGACTGGAGACGATGGGTGGACTGGTCGAGCGCATCGTGCCGCGCAACCAGACGATTCCGACCGCGATGGCGCAGGACTTCACCACCTACAAGGACGGTCAGACCGCGCTGGCGCTGCATGTCGTGCAGGGCGAACGCGACATGGTGGCCGACTGCCGCAGCCTGGCGCGTTTCGAGCTGCGCGGTATCCCGCCGATGGTTGCGGGCGCGGCACGTATCCGCGTCACCTTCACCGTCGATGCCGATGGCTTGCTCAATGTCTCTGCGCAGGAACTGCTCAGCGGCGTGCAGGCGCAGATCGACGTCAAGCCGAGTTACGGGCTGGACGACGGCCAGATCGCCAAGATGTTGCAGGACAGCTTCTCCACCGCGCAGGCCGACATGCGCGCGCGCGCCATCGCCGAGGCCCGGCTCGATGCGGAGCGCCTGTTGCTGGCCACGCAGACCGCCCTGGACGTCGATGGCGACCTGCTGACTGCCGAAGAACGCGAAGCGGTGTCGCAGCGGATGCAATCGGTGCGCGATGCGATCGGGTCCGACGACCCGGCCGTGATCGAGGCAGCCTGCAAGGCGCTGGCCGAGGGAACCGAGGCGTTTGCCGCCATGCGCATGAACCGCGGCATCCGGCAGGCCCTGGCCGGCAAGAACATCGAAACCGTCTGAAGACAACCGAGCGACAGCACCCCATGCCCATCATCAAGATACTGCCGCACGCCGAGTATTGCCCGCAGGGGGCAGAGATTTCCGCGCCGACCGGCACGTCGATCTGCGAAGCTTTGCTGGACAACAAGATCAACATCGAACATGCCTGCGACATGAGTTGTGCATGCACCACCTGCCATGTGATCGTGCGCGAGGGTTTCGACTCGCTCAACGAGCAGGACGAGAGCGAGGAAGACCTGCTCGACCGTGCCTGGGGCCTGGAGCCGAATTCGCGCCTGAGTTGCCAGGCCATCCTGGCACAGACCGACGTGGTGGTGGAGATTCCGCGTTATTCGATCAATCACGCCAAAGAGAACCACTGAATCCGCGCCATGCGTCAGATATTCCTGGATACCGAGACCACCGGGCTGTCGCCGGACAATGGCGACCGCATCATCGAGATCGGTTGTGTCGAACTGCTGCATCGCAAGCTGACCGGCAACAACAAGCATTTCTATCTGAACCCCGGCCGCGACAGCCACGAAGACGCGTTGCGCATCCATGGCATCAGCAATGAATTCCTGCGCGACAAGCCGTTGTTTGCGGCGGTCGCCGATGAACTGATGGACTATCTGGCCGGAGCCGAGATCATCATCCACAACGCGCCGTTCGACGTCGGCTTCCTGAACAAGGAACTCGAGCTGATCGGCCGCGGGCCGTTTCCGCCGATGGTCGGTGGCATCGTCGACTCCCTGGCAATGGCCAAGGAGATGTTCCCGGGCAAACGCAACTCGCTCGACTCCCTGTGTGACCGGCTCGAAGTCGACAACTCCGGTCGTACGCTGCACGGCGCCTTGCTCGATGCCGAACTGCTGGCCGATGTCTATATCAACATGACGCGTGGCCAGGAGGCCTTGTTGATCGAGACGGACAGTGGACCGGACGAGGTCGGCACGGTCGCCGCCATCGACCTGAGCGGATTCGACCTGCCGGTGCTGCAAGCCAGCGATGCCGAACGCGAAGCCCATGAACAAGTGCTCAAGGAATTGCACAAGGCCAGCGGCGGAAAAGTATTGTGGCCGGCCCCGGAAACCGCCTGATGCTGTGGCATAATTTGCGGCTGTTCCGATAGCGGCAACAGGGCGGTTAGCTCAGGGGTAGAGCACAGCATTCACACTGCTGGGGTCGGAGGTTCGAAGCCTCCACCGCCCACCAGACAATTCAAATGGATCAAGGACTTGCGAGAAATCGCAAGTCCTTTTTTCATGCTGGCACGGAAATAGTACGGAAGCTCGTCCCGAACGTGAGCGAACGATTTGGGTTGACTGCTGACAGCCGGAAGGCAAAGCCCAGGATTACCAATTCGCCCATGCTTGGTGCAGGTCTGCCGCAGGCTCTGGCGACAATCAACCAAAAAAAATCGCGCTGTGAAAGCCGGGTCTATTATGTCGTTCCGACCAATCCGGCGTGGGGGTGTGGGCGCCCGTTTCAGTCGATGGGTGGCAATACAGAAACGGTCCCGGGCGAATCCGCGAAAAGTGTTGTTCCCCGTTGCAGTGGGCCGGCGCCAAGTCGACTCGATCACCGTCAGGCTGGCCTCGCTGGCCGGCAGCGGCTAGCCGGGCGCCAGCATCCGCGGTCAGTCCTTGGCCGCGACCGTGCCGCTGGCAACGTATATCCCGTTGCCCCACATTGCCTCGACACGCATGGGGCCAATCCGGCCGGCAAGTCCGCGCCAAGGCTCCTGCAGGCCCTGCAATGTCGTAGTCGAGTGCGTGGCGCACATCCATACCAGGAAGTTCACCGGTACTGCCCAGGCGTCGGCCCACTTCAGTCCAGATGCGACAACGCGCGCGCCAGGCTTCAGATGCGCGATCACGTTGGCAACAGCGGCGGGCTGCAGAAGGATGTCGTGTGTGAAATGGAACAGCGCTGCGTCTGCCTTGTGGCGTATCGTCGCGGTCTCGACCGGCGAGTTCACCAGACTGATCTTTCCCCAGTGGTTGTCCTTGATCCGCGCTCGCGATTTGGCGATCATGTCGGGCGATTGCTCGATGCCAATGATCCTGCCCTCGGTGCCGATACCCAGGCGCAAAAGCGCGAAACTCAGGCCAGTGCCGCAGCCCACGTCCAGTACGGTGTCGCACGGCTGCAGTTCCAGTCGCTGAATCGCAATGCGCCGGATCGGTTCAAACATTGCCAATTCGGCGTCGTAGACACTGGCGCGCCGCCGGTATTGCGCGAGGGCAGCGGCACGATCAGGGCCTGATCTTGATTCGTGGTTGCTGTTCACGGCATCTGTTCGCAGGGCGACCGTCGGCAGAAGATGATCACCATGGCATGTACGCCTGACATGCTGGGTGCGAAATATCAATAGACAAGGGAAAAGTTGAACCGGGTCCGATTGGCGGCCCGGCGATGATTCATTGTTCATCCCGGCAACGTGTTCCCGCGAGTCTTCTCCCTATACCGAACGCAGTGCGGCTGGCAAGCCATTGCGTTGAGACCGAATCAGTGCCCATAGTTCGTCGGTCAGCCAATCCTCTGAATCGGTCAAGAAGTGCCGCCAGACTGCCACTTCAATGGCCAGCTACATCATGCAGACATGACAGGCAGGCGAATCCAGCCACTTGTGGACTTGCGACTTGCCTCATGCCGATGCCAGCCGCGCTGACCTTCACACCAGGCCGGCCGCCGCCGCCAGGCAGGAGACGCCGGCCACCAGGCTCAGTGGCAGGCGCAGACGCAGCCAGTGTTGCAGCCGGAATTCCGCATAGGTGGCGCGATCGATCGCATAACACAGGCCCAGCACGACCGCCAGCAGCGTCAGCCCGGCGACCGGTGCCAGCAGCAGAGCGATCCAGGCCAGCAAGGCCGGAACCACACCCCAGACAAAGTGAAAGGCCGGGCTTCGCTGCGTGCCCTCGCGCATTGCCAGGCCCCAGTGGATGGCACCCAGGAAGCTGGTGATGGTCGCGCCGTAGGCCGACAAGGCGAATGCGGCGGCGATGTGGTTTGGGGCGGGCAACCACCAGACCAGGGCCGCGAGCAGCACAAAGGGAATCAATCCGCCATATCCGAGCCACAACGCAACTGCCGGCAATGGATGAGGGGACGAGGAATTCATGGGTGGGAGGATCGACGGTACACAATGTGACAAGCATACGCCCCGCTGCGCGTCGGGCCATACTTCCTGTGGCAGCATCGGGCTTGCCGAATTCTGCGGCGATCCGCCGGACCCTGCCCGCGACCGGGCTTTCAAGCATCGATGACGACACCACTGAATGTACTGGGCACCGAACTGCTGGCCTGTTCGTTTGCCCCACTGACCGGATTCCTGCGCGATGGTTGTTGCCATACCGACGCCCAGGATCATGGCACCCATGTGATCTGCGCGCGCATGACGGCTGCGTTCCTGGCGTTTTCGCGCGAGCGTGGCAACGACTTGTCGACCCCTCGGCCGGAATACCGATTTCGCGGCCTGCGAGCCGGTGACCGCTGGTGCCTGTGTGCCATGCGTTGGAAGGAGGCACTCGAGGCTGGCGTTGCGCCTGGCGTGGTTCTGGCGTCGACCCAC
>JBFJZP010000094.1:0-8295 GCA_041622095.1 Burkholderiaceae bacterium
AGTCCGGCAAGTCCGGCAAGGTCGACAAGCTGGGCAAGGGCGCTTACTACGAGCAACTCGAGCCGCTGCAACTGCAACTCAACGACATGGCACGCTGGTTGCAGTCCACCGGCAAACGCCTGGTGGTGGTGTTCGAGGGCCGGGATACGGCTGGCAAGGGCGGCGTGATATCGGCCATTGCCGAGACACTCAATCCACGCCAGTGCCGCGTGGTGGCACTGGCCAAGCCGAGTGACCGCGAACGCAGCCAATGGTATTTCCAGCGTTACGTGCCCTACCTTCCGGCGGCCGGCGAAATCGTCCTGTTCGACCGCAGCTGGTACAACCGCGCCGGCGTCGAGCGCGTCATGGGCTACTGCAGCGAATCGGAGGCCAAGGCCTTCCTGAAACAGACACCGGTGTTCGAACAACTGCTGGTCGACGACGACATCCTGTTGTTCAAATACTGGTTGACGGTGGACCAGGAGAAGCAGGAAGAACGTTTCGCCGAACGCCTGGCCAACCCGCTCAAGCGCTGGAAACTCAGCCCGGTCGACCTGCAGGCGCGCGCCCGGTACGCCGACTATGGCCGCGCCCGCGACAGCATGCTGCGCGCCACGCACAGCGCCCATGCGCCCTGGGCCCTGGTGGATTTCAACGACCAGCGACGCGGCCGCCTGATGCTGATCCAGCATCTGCTGGCGCATCTTCCGGAACATGAGGTCGCCGAGCCGGCGATCGACTTTCCGCCGCTGGGCCATGAACCGCTGCGCGAACGTTTCGGCACACCGCTCAAACCGATACAGGCGGTCGACTGACACCTGCCCGCCCGGTTCGCCGCGCCGGCGTGGGCCGGTAGCTTCACTCCCAACAGACCGACATGACGATGCGTTCGCGCCAGGCCGCAATGCCTTTCATCATGATCACCGTGTTGATCGACATGCTGGCGATCGGCCTGATCATCCCGGTGCTGCCGGCGCTGGTCGGCTCGTTCAGCGACTCGCAGGCGGACCAGGCCTATTGGTATGGCCTGGTGGCGTTCGCGTTCGGCATCGCCAGCTTCTTCGCCTCGCCGATCCTGGGCGCCCTGTCCGATCGCTACGGGCGCCGACCGGTGCTGCTGCTGGGTTTCTTCGGCCTGGGCGCCAACTTCTTCCTGACCGCCTTCGCCACCAGCATCTGGATGCTGGTCGCGGCGCGTTTCATGGGAGGCGCACTACAGGCCAACGCGGCGGTCGCCAACGCCTATGTGGCCGACATCACCGCGCCGCAGGAGCGGACCCGCCGCTTCGGACTGCTCGGCGCGATGATGGGCCTGGGTTTCATCATCGGTCCGGTCATGGGCGGATTGCTCGGTGCGATCGATCTGCAACTGCCCTTCCTGGTTGCAGGCGGGCTGACGATGGTGAATTTCGTCTATGGCTACTTCGTGTTGCCGGAGTCGTTGCCGCAGACCAGCCGCAAGCCCTTTCACTGGCGCTCGGCCAACCCGTTCGCGTCACTGCGCGCGCTGGTGCAGCTCAAGGGTGTCGCACCGCTGGTGGGGGTGGTGGCATTCAGCGGTCTGGCGCAATTCGTCCTGTACACCACCTGGGTGCTGTACACCACCTTCAAGTTCGGCTGGGGTCCGCTGGAGAACGGCTGGTCGCTGGCAGCGGTGGGCGTGTCCTCGGTGCTGGTGCAGGGCTTCCTGCTGCGCCATCTGCTCAAGCGCCTGTCGCCGCAAAAACTCGCGGTGCTCGGCCTGTTCTCGTCGGCGTTGGCGTATGCCTTGTGGGGTGCGGCCACCCAGGGCTGGATGATGTTTGCCGTGATCGCGGTCAACCTGCTCGGCGGCACCGTCGCGGCTGCGGTCAACAGCATGATCTCGGCCGCCGCCGACAGCCGCAGCCAGGGGCAGACGCTGGGTGCGGTCAGCTCGCTGGGCAGCCTGATGGCGGTGCTCGCGCCGATGCTGGGCGCGCCGCTGCTGGCCATGGTGTCGCACCTGCCACGCGGCGACTGGCGCATCGGCTCGCCGTTCTACTTCTGCGCGGCGCTGCAGACCGTCTCGTTATTGCTCGCCTGGTGGCATATCCGCCGGCACCGGCAGGCCGTGCCGGCCTGAGCGGCGACGCCTCAGCCCTGTTCCTTGACCGTGATGCGCCACAGGGTGCGGGCGTCGGTCAGGTCGGTCAGCGGCGCGGCATGCAGCAACTGCGCGTTGTCCCAGACCATCACATCGCCCACCCGGTAGTCGTAGGTATGCCGGTAACGCATGTCGGTCGCATGCTTCTTGAGTTCGTCGAGCAAGGCCACCGCCTCCTTGTCGTCCATGCCGTCGATGCCGAAGGAACTGCCGGAGACGCCGTACAGCGCCTTCACGCCGGTGTGCGGATGCGGGCGCACCAGCCGATGGCGCACCCAGTCCACCTTCTTCCGCTGCTTCTCGTCGAGCACCGAGGCCACGGTGCGGGACTGCGCATTCAGGTCGTCGCGGTTGCCGTAATGGTGGCGCACCACCAGGGAGTCGATCCGTTCGCGCATCGACGACGGCAGGTCGGCATAAGCCCGGGTCTGGTTGGCAAAGGTGGTGCCGCTGCGCTCGCGTGGCATCTGGATCGCATGCAACATCGTGCACCGTGCCGGCACGGTCAGGTAGGAATAGTCGGTATGGAAATAGGTGCCGGCGTCGAGCAGGCCGATCGGCTTGCCGTCGCGCTTGACGTTCGACAGGATCAGGATGTTCGGATCCTGCGGATGGTGGAAGGTGTCGATCACATGCGGCTCGGCCCGGCCCCAGTGGCGCGAGAACGCGACGAACTGCTGCGGCGACAAGGTCTGGCCCGGCAACACGACGAAACAGTGCTGGTGCAAGGCCTGCTCCACCTGCTGGAACTGCTCCGGCGCCAGCGGCTGCGACAGGTCCAGGCCGCTGATGCGCGCGCCGCCGACATCCGACAAGGGTTCGATCTTCAGCATCGACAGGTCTCCCGCTCGCGACTACAAACCGGTGGCCAGGAATCCACCGTCCACCGCAATCGTCTGCCCGGTGACGAAACCGGCCGCGCCGCTGGCCAGGTAGATCGCCGCGCCGACCAGTTCATCGACCTCGCCGAAGCGCCCGGCCGGTGTCCGCGCCAGCGCCAGTGCCTTGCGTTCGGGCGACATCTTGTCGCGGTTGAGTTCGGTCATGAAGAAACCCGGCGAGATCGCATTGACCCGCACGCCCCGCGCCGCCCATTCGGCGCCCAGGGTCTGGGTCAGGCTGTACACGCCAGCCTTGGCAATCGCATACAGGGCGCTGCGGGGCCAGCCGCGGTGCGAGGACAAGGATGCGATGTTGACGATGGCGCCGCTGCCGCGTCCGAGCATGTGGCGGCCGACCTCGGTGCAGGCGAAGAACACGCTCTGCAGGTCGGTATCCATGATCTGCGCCCAGTCGGCGCGGCTGAAGTCCTCCGCCGGCTTGAGCACCGTGACGCCCTGGCAGTTGACCAGCACGTCGATGTGGCCCAGCTCGGCCAGCGTGATGCCGACCAGCCCGCGCAAGCCCTCCTCGCTGCTGACGTCGGCTTGATGACCCGAAACCGCGCCGAACTCCGACAGTTCGTTCACGGCGCCGGCGAGTTTCTGCGCGTCGCGGCCGGCGATCACGACCCGGGCGCCGGCCTGCAGGTAACCGCGGGCAATCGCCTTGCCGATGCCACTGGTACCACCGATGACCAGCGCGATGCGGTCCTGCAGCGAAAACGAAGTCGTGGGGTTCATGGCTTGCCTACTTGACGAGTTCAGGGGAAATCAGCGTGGGCAGGATCAGCGTGACTTCCGGCCACAGGATGATGCCCACCAGCACCAGCAACATCGGTATCAGCATGATCAAGGTGTCCTTGAGCGCATAGCGCAGGCGCACCCCCGCCACCGAACACGCCACCATCAGGCACAGCCCATACGGCGGCGTGACCAGGCCGAAGGCGAGCGACACGATACCGATGATGGCAAACTGGATCGGGTGCATGTCGACAGACGCGACCAGCGGCTGCAGCGTGACACCGACGATGATGATGGCCGGGATCGCATCCAGGAAACAGCCGGTGATCAGGAATATCGCGGCGATGAAGAAACCCACGCCGGTGATGCCCAGGCCCCATGAACTCACGTTCTCCAGCAGCGCCTTCGGGATCTGGTAATACGCCAGCAACCAGCCGAATGCCGACGCCGTGCCGACGCAGAACAGCGCAATCGCCGACAGACGGCCGGTCTCCGACAAGGCCTCCGCCAGGCGCTTGAGGTCCATCTCACGGTACACGAAAGCCGTCAATGCCAGCGCATAGAGCACCGCCACCGCAGCCGATTCGGTCGGCGTGAACCAGCCCAGCAAGATACCGCCGACGATGATGAACGGCGTCATCATCGCCGGAATCGACTGCAATGCGGCGGTGATGAACTGGATGAAGGTCGAGGGCGGATGGACCGGGTATTTGCGGCGTACGGCATAGATATGCACCGTGACCATCTGTGCGCCGGCGATCAACAGGCCCGGCACGATGCCGGCCAGGTACAAGGCACCGATCGAGGTCGAGATGACCCCACCCCAGACCACCATCAGGATCGATGGCGGAATCACCACGGCCAGCGTCGACGAGACCGCCGTCACCGCGATCGAGAACGACCGGTCGTAGCCCTCCTTGGTCTGCGCGTCGATGAAGATCTTGCTCTGGCTGGCGGCATCGGCGGTGCTGGAGCCCGCGATGCCGGCGAAAAACACCGACAGCACCACGTTGCACTGGGCCAATGCACCGGGCATGCGTCCCACCATCGTGCGCGACAACACGACCAGCCGGTCGGTAATGCCGCCGACCCCCATCAGGTTGGCAGTCAGCAGGAACAGCGGAACGGCCAGCAGGATGAAGGAGTTGTACGACTTGAAGGTCTCGTTGAACAACATCATCGGCGACAGGCGCGGCTCGTAGACCAGAACCGGCAGGCAGGCCAGGCCGAGTGCGAAAGCGACCGGAACGCGCAAGGCCACGAAGAAGAAGAAGGCGCCGAACAACACCAGGCTTGCCACCCCTGGACTGAGCATGGACTGCATCATGTGACATCTCCTGACGCAATCGTGCGGATATCGGACAGGAACTGCTCGCCCAGGAACAGCACCCAGGTCGCACCGGCCAGCGGCCAGGCGATAAAGATATAGGTCATCGGCAGCTCGGCCAGCTCGGAGCTCTGGTTCCAGCCGAATTGCACGAACTCGATGCCCCAGTAGACATAGACCAGCGCAAAAACCAGCACCAACAGGTTCGTGACGATGCGCAACATCGCGTTGGGGCGGCGCTCGAGCGTCGGCCAGACGTCGACGTCGAAATGGGTGCCGTCTCGCACCGCGATCATGGCTCCCAGCATCACCATCCAGATGAACACGAAGCGCGACAACTCTTCGGTCCAGATATACGAGGGGATCAGCGCGGTGTAGCGCGAGATCACCTGCATCGTGATCGGCACCATCAAGATGGCCACGGAGGCGATCATCAGCCAGCGCAGCAAGGACTGGTATCCGTCGAGTATCTTTTTCATCAAGCGCTCTCAAAAAAGCGCGCCGCTCCGGTCAGATCCGGGGCGGCGCGACAGCCGGCAAATAATTACTTGATGGCGAGGATCTTGGCGTGGATCGCGTCGGCGCCGATCTCCTTGGCATAAGCCGCCATCACCGGATCGACCATGGCCTGCATCTTGGCGCGCTCGGTGAACGGAATGCGCTTGAGCTTGCCGGCTTTTTCCAGCGCCTCGAGCTTGGCCGAGTCTTCCGAAGATTCGAGCTGGCGGCCGAAGGCGCCTGCTTCCTTGCCGGCCTTGACGATCGCAGCCTGCAGGTCGGCCGGCAGCTTGGCAAAGGTCTTGCCGGAGAAGCACAGCGGACGGATGGTGATGGCGTGTTGCGTCATCGCCAGTTGTGGCGCGACTTCAAAGAACTTCATCTGCTCGACACCGGCGGCCTCGTTCTCGCCGGCGGCGATCACGCCGTTCTGGATCGCGTTGTAGACCTCGTTGTAGGCAATCACCGTGGGCGACATGCCGACCGCCGCAAAGGTGCGGCTCCAGATCGGCGCGCCTTGCACCCGCACCTTCAGACCCTTGATCTCGGCCAGGTTGCTCACCGGCTTGTTGACGAACAGATTGCGCGTGCCGCCGCCGGCATAACCGATCAGCATCACCTCGGCCTTCTGCGCCACTTCGTCGGCAATCGGCTTGAGGATGTCGGCATCGAGCACCTTGTTCCAGTGGTCCAGGTCACGGAACAGGAACGGCGCATCGATGAACGGCGCAGCCTTGGAGAAGGTCGACATGTGGGCCGGCGACACGATCGCGAAATCGACTGCCTTGCCCTGGTTCATGTAGGCGAAATAGTCCTTTTCCAGGCCCAGTTCGCTGTTCTTGTGCATGACGAAGTTGACCGGCTTGCCATAGTACTTGTTGACCAGCTCGCCGAACTTCACCAGCGACTTGGTGAAGGCGTGATCGTCGTTGAATTGCGACGCTCCGTGCAGGGTGATGACCTGCTGCGCGTGGGCAGCAAAACCGACAGCGGCCAGGGCCAGCGCTGCAAACGTGGAACGAAAGCGTCCGCCCGAAAGGAATGTATTCATGTTGTCTCCTGCTTTGGCGTCATAGCGCCATGTGGTTTGGGAAGCGCCGCCTGTCTCGATGCGACCTCGCCACTGTAGGAACAGCCATGCCCGCTGTCAATCGTCATATGATAGGGTGTACCCTAGGTTCGATCACTTTACCAACCGCTCCCGGTCACCCTGCGCCACAGTACCCATGTGCGCAGCGCCTTGCTGCACCATTGCGGTGCCAGGCGGCGTCTATTTGCGCATCGCTGCCTGCCAGGCGGCGTCGGCCTGCTGCCGATAAACCGTCCAGTCGCCACCGAGCCAGCGCTGACGCCCGCGCTCGCCATAAAACAGGTACAGCCGGTCGCCGAAGAATTCCCAGATCGAGCCGTCGGTGCGGATCAGTCCCTCGCCCAGGGCCAGGGCATTGGCGCAGAAGCCGTTGTAGCTCGGGATGTATTTCGCAGGGTCGGCGGCGAAGCGCTCAGCACTTTCGCGCGACGCGAAACGCCAGTTAGCGCCCAGATAAGCGACCTCGAATCGCGCATCCCCCTCCAGCACCCGATGCGCCTTGCGCTGCGCCGGCAGGTGATAGGAAACCGTATCCTTGCCGCCGATGGCGGTATCGCCGAAGAAGCCGGTGCTCACAGGCTCCGCCGCGTGGACCGGCCCCCAAGCGAAGCCGCACAAGACCAGGATGGAAAAAGAACGGCGCAACATCGGGGGCTCCTTGAAAAACGCTTCGGCACGGCCTGCCGGCCCGCTCGCCTGTGGGCTTGCGCTGGCGACAGCACCATGTCGATGGGTCGCCCAGACGTGTCAATGCTTACATTGCAGGCTCAGATCGGCGCCAAAGCCCGGTCCCTCCCGGCCATGGCCTGCGACCGGCGACCGGGCAGGTCGACCCGTTCCGGGGGCCGGCCACCGGCTGTTACAAACCACGGTCGGTCGAGCGCCGACAATACGCCCCCGGCAACCCGCCGGATAGTCAAGTTGGAAAGGTCGATCAAGCGTGTTCAAGAATCTCATGGTGTACCGCATGGTGTCTGCATGGACGATGACGCAGGCACAGCTCGAAGACGCGCTGGACCCGGCGCGCTTCGCGCCCTGTGGTGCGTCGCAGGAAAAGTCAGTGGGCTGGGTCGAGCCCCGCGGCCAGGCCCATGGGCCACTGGTCGAGGTGATCGGCGGGCAATGGATGCTCAAGCAGATGGTCGAGACCAAGTCCGTCCCCGGTTCGGTGGTCAAGCGCAAGGTCGAGGAACGGGCCCAGCAGATCGAAGCCACCACCGGCCGCAAACCGGGCAAGAAAGAAAAGCGCGAACTGGCGGAAGACGCGCGCCAGGCCTTGCTGCCGATGGCATTCACCAAGCAGTCGACGGTGCGGGTCTGGATCGATCCGCAGAATGCCCGCCTGGTGCTCGATGCCGGCAGCCAGGCCAAGGCGGACGAGACCATGACCGCGCTGGTCACCGCAATCGACGGGCTGGCGGTGCAACTGGTCGACACCAAGACCTCGCCCGCAGTGGCGATGTCCGAGTGGTTGTCGACGCAGGAGGCGCCACAAGGCTTCAGCGTGGACCGCGAATGCGAACTCAAGGCGCCGGACGAGTCGCGCGCGGTGGTGCGCTACACCCGCCATGCGCTGGACACCGACGAGGTCAGCCAGCACATCGCGATGGGCAAGGTGCCGACCCGGCTGGCCCTGACCTGGAACGACCGG
>JBFJZP010000095.1:0-8218 GCA_041622095.1 Burkholderiaceae bacterium
AGTCCGACCTGTCCAAGTCCTGGCCCAAGGGCCTGATCGAGAAGATCAACGCACTCTGATCCGCGCCTCCCTGTAACTTCAAACCCGAGGCCGAGCCATGCGAACCAGGCTGGACTGGTGGCAGGCGCGGGCCGACGACGTGGCGGTGGGCTTGCTCACCGCCATGTTCGTGGCCTTCGTGCTGCAGATCACCGCGCGTTACGTCATCAACTATCCGCTGCCGTGGACACTGGAGCTCAGCCTCACGATGTGGTTGTGGACCGTGTTCTGGGGCTCGGCGCTGTGCCTGCGCAACAAGGACCACATCGCCTTCGACATGATCTACAACCATGTCGGGCCGCGCACGCGCAAGGTGTTCGGCATCATCTCGAGCGTGGCCATCATCCTGGCGATGGTGATCTCGTTTCCTGCCACCTGGGACTGGGTCAGCTTCCTGACGATCAAGAAGAGCGCGACGCTGCGTATCCCGCTGGCTTATGTGTTCAGCCTGTTCCTGTTGTTCATGGTCGGGACCATCGTGGTCTACAGCCTGCGGCTGCGCCAGATCTTCAAGAATGAACTCGCAGAGCCGCAAGACGCGGCGCCTGAAAAATGACGCTCGCCTTCACCATGTGCCTGGTCGTGCTGTTTGCACTGGCAGCGATCGGCACGCCGATTGCGCACTCGATCATCATCGGGGCGCTGGTCTACCTGGCGATCAAGGGGCAGGACCTGGGCATCGCTGCCGAGCAGATCAGCTACGGGCTGTACGACAGCTTCGTGCTGCTGGCGGTGCCACTGTTCATCGTCGCGGCCAACATCATGAATGCCGGCGCGATCAGCGAACGGCTGTTGCGATTTTGCGTCGGCATCGTCGGTCGTTTCAAGGGCGGCCTGGGCCATGTCAACATCGTCTCCAGCCTGATCTTCTCCGGCATGTCGGGCTCGGCCGTGGCCGATGCAGCCGGCATCGGCAAGGTCATCATCGAGATGATGGTCAAGGGCAAGCGCTACAGCCGCGGTTACGCGGCGGCGATCACCGCGGCCTCCGCCACCATCGGCCCGATCATTCCGCCATCGATCCCGATGGTCTTGTATGCGCTGGTATCGGACACCTCGATCGGTTACCTGTTCCTCGGCGGCATCGTGCCGGGCCTGTTGATGGGCCTGGTGCTGATGGTCATGAACAGCTACATCTCGCACAAGCGTGGTTTTGCCGCCGACGAGGTGGTGCCGATCCGCGAGATTCCCGGTCTGACGGCGAGGGCTTTTCCGGCCTTGCTGATGCCGGTGATCCTGTTGTACGGCATCTACGGCGGTGCAACGACACCGACCGAGGCGGCCGCGGTGGCCGCCGCTTATGCGCTGGTGCTGGCGGCATTCTTCTACCGTTCGCTGTCGGTCAAGTCGCTGCGCGACATCATGCTCGACAGCGTGAAGTCGTCGGCCTCGGTGGGCCTGGTGATCGGCGGCGCGCTGATCCTGAACTACATCGTCGCGTCGGAAAACATCCCCAAGCTGCTGGCCGACCAGATGCTGGGTATGGAGATCACGCCGATGGCGTTCATGCTGGGTGTCAACGTCCTGTTGCTGCTATTAGGCTGCATCCTGGACGCGACGACCATCATCCTGGTGATCATCCCGCTGCTGGTGGTTTCGGCCAAGGCGCTGGGCATCGACCTGGTGCATTTCGGCGTGGTCGTTGTCGTCAACTGCATGATCGGCCTGATCACGCCGCCGTACGGCATCTTGCTGTTCGTCATCAACGGCACCACCGGCATTCCGCTGATCGAGATCATTCGCGAGATCACGCCGTTCCTGATCGCACTGTTGTTCGCGCTGATCCTGCTGATATTCTTTCCGGCGATCGTACTGTGGATGCCGATGATGCTCGGCTACGTCGGATAACTCCAGCCGACCCGGCCCTTGGCCGGTTGGCGTTCAGGCCGGATGATTGCGCGCGAGCCGCTGTGCGGTCGTACCTCGACGCAGGCAGTCCGATGGCGTCAGTTCGCTGCGCCCAGTTCCTGCAGGCGTTGCTCCTGCCGGCGCACCAGGCGGCCGATGTCGGCCAGGTCGGCGGCAGACAGGCGCGGGCCGGGCCGGCGCACCATGGCCGAGGCGATCGCGCCGCGCTCGACCATCAGATGCTTGCGCACGGCCAGGCCGATGCCAGGCTGCTGTTCATACCGCGCCAGCGGAAGATAGGCGTCGAAGAGGTCGTGTGCACCTTCCACGTCACCATTGGCATGGGCACGGCAGACGCCGACCATCATTTCCGGATATGCGAATCCGGTCATGGCGCCGTCGGCGCCGCGTCCGAGCTCCTCTGGCAGGAACAGGCCGCCACCATTGCCGGCCAGGATCGCCACGCGCGGAATGTCGCCGTTGGCGTCCGCGGCGCGGATCGCCGAGAGTTTGGCCAGTCCCGGGCAATCCTCGTGCTTGAGCATGACGCAGCCCGGGGCGTTCTTCAGGATCCGGGTCACGACGCTGGCAGCCATCTGTACGCCGGTCGATACCGGGTGATCCTGCAGCACCCAGGGCACCTTCGGCCCCAGCGTGTCGCTGACCATGTCGAAATAGGCCAGGATCTGCTCGTCGGTGCGCAGTGTCGACGCCGGTGCGACCATGACACCGGATGCGCCCATGTCCATCACGCTGGTGGTGAGTTCGCGCATTGGCGCGAAACCGGCGGCGGATGCGCCGACCACCACCGGCACCTGGCCCGCGACCCTCTTGAGCACCTGCTTGACGAAGATACGCGACTCCTCGGCGGTCAGCTTGGTCGCCTCGCCCATGATGCCCAGGATCGTCAGGCCGGTTGCGCCGCGTTCCAGGTAGAAGTCGACCATCCGGTCGGTGCTGGCCAAATCCAGCGAACCGTCGTCGGCGAACGGCGTGACGGTGATCAGGTAGACGCCGCTGGCGCTGCGGTCAAGTGTCTTCATCGGGTTCCTCGGGCCGGAGTGCCGGGCGGTGGCGGGGAGTCAAGCTTAGCATCGCCGAGCTGCCTCGGCATGGCCGCTGTGGCGACCACGATACGCCGGCGCGTGCCGTGCGGGAAGCTTCTGTGTACAGTGGCAGTCCCATGCATGCTGCAGCCCCGCTTATCGAAGTCCAGGAGTCGGAGGTCACGACCACGGCGGTACGCGCGCAGGGTGCTGGCGGGCAGAATGTCAACAAGGTGTCGAGTGCGATCCACCTGCGCTTCGACATACCGGCCTCCAGCCTGCCCGATGCGGTCAAGCAGCGGCTGCTGGCCTTGCGGGACAAGCGCATCACGCAAGAGGGGGTGCTGGTGATCAAGGCGCAGTCGCACCGCACCCAGGACATGAACCGGCTCGATGCCTTCGCCCGGCTGCATGCGCTGGTGGCCAGCGTTGCCGAGGAACCCCGTGTGCGGCGCGCGACCCGGCCCAGCCGCGCCGCCCGCCGGCGCCGGATGGAGGACAAGGCGCAACGCTCCGATATCAAGGCCGGCCGCGCGAAGTTGCTGCCCTGATGGGCGACAGGGCGCACACGGCGGTCGCACTTGCCGCTACAGTGCACCCATGGACATCGCCCGATCGGCCCCCACCAGCACAGGTGCAGACTTCTTCGCCAAGCTGCCGGCGCTCACCCGATCGGGCGACACCTTCGACACCACGCGGTATCGTGCAGCGCCGGACGGCTGGGAACTGGTGGTCTCCGACATCGTCGATTCGACCCAGGCGGTGGGGCAAGGGCGTCACAAGACGGTCAATTTTGTTGCCGCGATGGCGATTGCAGCCCTGAAGAATTTGTGTGCGCCGGTACCGTTGCCGTTCCTGTTCGGTGGCGATGGTTCGGTGGTGATGGTGCCGCCGGAATTTTCCGCGCAGGCACGCCAGGCGCTGGCGCGTGTGCGCGGCTTTGCACTGCGCGAGTTCGGCATGCAGTTGCGGGTCGGCGTCTGCCCGGTGCAGCTATTGCGTGCTTTCGGCAGCGATGTGCGCGTGGGCCGGTTCGAGCCGACGCCGGGCAACCATTTCGGGGTTTTCCTGGGCGGCGGTGTCGGCATGCTGGAGGCGGCGGCGCGCGGGCGTGGCGACCCGGCACTGATTGCGCAGGTGGCCGTGCCGGAAACACTCGATGACCGGGTGCCGGTCGATCTGGACGGCTTGTCCTGCCGCTGGAACCCGTTGCAGTCCGGCCGCGGGCGGATGTTGAGTCTGATCATCCAGGGCGCAAAGGATCCCGGTGTCGTCCATGCCCGGGTGATGCAACTGGCGCGCCAGGGTGGGGGCGCTGCGCCGGTGCGGCCCGACAACCTGAGCACCAGCTGGCCTCCCAAGGGTTTCCTGCTCGAGGCCCAGGCCACGCGCCGCGGCGGGCCCTTGTGGCTGGCGGTGCTCAAGGTCCTGGCCAATACCTTGCTGGCACGCCTGATCTTCATGGTGGGGCGACCGGTGGGCGGCTTCGATCCGGCCCATTACATCCAGGAAATCAGCAGCAACACCGATTTCTGCAAACACGACGACACGGTCAGTTTCGTGATCGACTGTCCGCAGGACTGCATCGCGTCGATCCGCAGCTACCTCGACCAGCAAATGGCCGAGCGGCAACTGCGTTACGGCATGCATGTGTCGGAAACCGCGCTGATGACCTGTCTGGTCACAGCCGCTGCAGGCGGCCTGCATGTGCACTTCGTCGATGGCGGCGATGGCGGCTACACCGCGGCGGCCCGCGCCATGAAGGCCCAGGCGTCGGTCGGCACAGCGGTTTGACGCCGGGGACGCATGCCGGTGCCGCCGCGGCGGTTAACAAGTGGCCTCGGGCAACCTATACTGCTCAAAAAAATCCGTATGCGTCAGCGGCGCATTCCTGCCAGTAAATGGGGGCTGGCGCCTATGACAGGAAGCTGACATGATCGTCGTCCACCATCTCAATGACTCCCGATCGCAGCGGGTGTTGTGGCTGCTCGAAGAGCTCGAGCTCGGCTACCAGATCAAGCACTACCAGCGCGACCCCGAAACCCGCCTGGCGCCCGCTGAACTCAAGGCAGTCCATCCGCTGGGCAAGTCACCGGTGCTGACCGACGACGGCCAGACGGTGTTCGAGTCGGGCGCGATCGTCGATTACCTGATCCGCCACCATGGCAACGGCCGGCTGCAGCCCACGGTCGGATGGCCGGAATACGAAACCTACCTGCAGTGGCTGCACTATGCCGAAGGCTCGGCGATGCTGCCCTTGATGCTCAAGTTGTATGTCGGGCGACTGGGCGCGGCAGGTGCGCCACTGGCGCCGCGGATCGACAGCGAAATCGCCAACCACCTGGGTTTTGTCAATGCCAGCCTGGCCGGGCGCGACTGGCTGGTCGGCAGTGACCTGACCGGTGCCGACATCCAGATGAGTTTTGTCGGCGAGGCGGCGCGCGGACTGCGCAAGCAGTATCCGAATATCGATGCCTGGGTCCGGCGCTTCCAGGCCCGGCCGGCGTATCAGCGGGCGCTCGAGCGCGGCGGTCCTTACGCACTGGCCAGTTGAGCGGCCGGGCCGGTGCGGCGCACCGGCTTTACAGCAGCATCAACACGACGATGATCAGCAGGCCGATGAACAGGTTGGCCAGCACCCAGACCCGGATCGAGCCCAGCGTGGCGCCGCCGGCCGGCCAGTCGCTGCTGGCGACTGCGCGTTGCAGGCGCTTGAGCAACACGAAGCGGATATGGCCGAAGATGCCCATCATCAGCACGCCCAGCGTCGCCATCACCATCCAGCTCATCGGCATGCGCACGCCACTGCCTGCCGCCCCGCTGGCAAATTCGCCCATCATCCACAAGCCGCTGACCAGCACGATGATGACGGCGGCAGATACCGCGCCGAAAAACCGGCGCAACACATCGTGCATCAGCGTCACCCGGTCCGGTGGCTGCAACTTGCCCAGGGCCGGGCGCAGGAAGAACAACACGAAGGCCATGCCTCCGACCCACAGGATGATGGACAACAGATGCAGGGTCTTGAGAATGGCGTAGATCATGGTTTTCGAAGGCAGGCGCGTTGAATGCGAAGCCGGCAGTATGACAGGGAAGCGCCCGGGCGCGACGCAGGGGGTGAATCGGCGGTGCTGCTTTCACCGGCCCGGGCCACCGGCGGCGCGACGGCCTGCGCCCCGCTGCGGTGGCGCAGGCCTTGGCTTCAGGCGTAGTCGGCCACCGGTACGCAACTGCAGAACAGGTTGCGGTCGCCATACACGTTGTCGATGCGGCCGATCGGCGTCCAGTACTTGGACCGCTTCAGGCCAGGCAGCGGGAACGCGCCGGTGTCGCGCGAATACGGCCGGTCCCATTCCTGCGCCGTGACCGCGGCCGCGGTATGGGGCGCGTGTTTCAGCGGGTTGTTGTCCTGCGGCCATTCACCCCGCTCGATGCGGCGGATCTCCTCGCGGATCGCGATCATCGCGTCGACGAAACGGTCGAGTTCATCGAGCGTCTCGCTCTCGGTCGGCTCGACCATCAAGGTGCCCGGTACCGGGAAACTCAGCGTCGGCGCATGAAAACCGTAGTCCATCAGCCGCTTGGCGACGTCTTCCGCGCTGACACCCTGCACGCCACCGCTGGACTCCTTGAGCGGACGCAGGTCCAGGATGCACTCATGCGCCACATGGCCGTTGGCGCTGGCATACAAGGTCGGGTAATGATCGCGCAGCCGCGCGCTGATGTAGTTGGCGCTGAGGATGGCGATCTCGGTGGCGCTTTGCAGTCCGTCCGGGCCCATCATGCGGCAATACATCCAGCTGATCGGCAGCACCGCCGCATTGCCCAGTGGCGCCGCCGACACTGCGCCCACGCCGCTTGACGGCAATCCGCCGGTGGCATGCCCCGGCAGGTAGGGCACCAGGTCCTCGACCACGCAGACCGGGCCGACGCCCGGGCCACCACCGCCGTGCGGAATGCAGAATGTCTTGTGCAGGTTCAGGTGGCTGACATCGCCGCCGAATTCGCCGGGAGCGGCCACGCCGACCAGGGCGTTCATGTTGGCGCCGTCCACATACACCCGCCCACCGTGCTGGTGCACCAGCGCGCACAGGTCTTTCACCTGGGTCTCGAACACGCCGTGGGTGCTGGGGTAGGTGATCATCACGGCGGCCAGTTCGGCGCTGTGTTTTTCGCACTTTGCCCGCAGGTCATCCATGTCGACGTTGCCGTTCTCGTCGCAGGCTGTCACCACCACCGTCAGGCCGGCCATCTGGGCGCTGGCCGGGTTGGTGCCGTGGGCACTCGACGGAATCAGGCAGATGGTGCGGTTGGCCTGGCCCTGGGCCGCGTGGTAGGCCCGGATCGCCAGCAAACCGGCATATTCGCCCTGGCTGCCGGCGTTCGGTTGCAGGCTGATGCCGGCATAACCGGTGGCCTGGCACAACCAGTCGCGCAGTTGCTGGTCGAGTTCCGCATAACCCTGCCGCTGCGCGGCCGGCGCAAACGGATGGATGTCGGCGAACTCCGGCCAGGTGATCGGAATCATCTCGCTGGTGGCATTGAGCTTCATCGTGCAGCTGCCCAGCGGAATCATGCTGCGGTCCAGCGCCAGGTCCTTGTCGGACAGGCGCCGGATATAGCGCAGCATGCCGGTTTCGCTGTGATGGGTGTTGAACACCGGGTGGCCCAGGAAGGTGCTGCTGCGCAGCAGCCCCTCGGGCAGCATCGGCGCCACGCCGGTCTCGAATTGCGCCACCGTCGGCAGGGTCTGGCCCTCGCGCCCGAACACCGCCCACAGGCGCTCCAGGTCGGCGCGCGTCACCGTCTCGTCGAGCGAGACCGCAAGGCAGTCGTCGCGCAGCGCGCGCAGGTTGATCCGCGCCTGTGTTGCGCGCGCCAGCACCGCCGCGGTCGCGGCGCCGGTCTGCACGCTCAAGGTGTCGAAGGCACTGGTGTTGGCCAGCTGGTAACCCAGGGCTTGCAGGCCGCGCGCGAGGATCGCCGCATAGGTGGCCACGCGACGCGCGATCCGGGTCAGCCCGACCGGGCCGTGGTAGACCGCATACATGCTGGCCACCACCGCCGGCAATACCTGGGCGGTGCAGATGTTGGACGTTGCCTTTTCGCGCCGGATGTGCTGCTCGCGGGTCTGCAGCGCCAGCCGGTAGGCTGGCTGGCCGTGCACGTCGACGCTGACACCGGCCAGGCGGCCGGGCATCGAGCGCTTGAATTCGTCGCGGCAGGCCAGGTAGGCGGCATGCGGGCCGCCATTGCACAGCGGCATGCCGAAACGTTGCGTCGTG
>JBFJZP010000096.1:0-8216 GCA_041622095.1 Burkholderiaceae bacterium
CTGCGCCAGCGCCAGCAGACGGTGCAAATGCTCGAGATCACGTCGCGCCAGCTGGAAAAACTCTCGCTCGAGGACACCTTGACCGGCATCCCGAACCGGCGCAACTTCGAGCTGTATGCCGGCGAGTTGCTGCGCGGCGGCGTCGAACGCGGCCTGGCGCCCTGCGTGACCCTGATCGACGTCGACAAGTTCAAGCAGATCAACGACAACTTCTCGCACCAGGTCGGCGACCAGGTGCTGCGGCAGATCGCGCAGATCCTGCGCTCGCATATCCGCGAGGACGACATGGCCGCACGGCTGGCCGGGGACGAGTTCGTCATCGTATTCAAGAATGCCGAGCTGGCGGTGGCACAGCAGGTATGCCAGCGCATCAGCGACGCGGTGCGCCGGCACGACTGGTCGCAGATTGCGCCCGGGCTTTCGTCGAGCATCAGTGTCGGCGTGGCGGCCGCCGAGCCTGGCGACAAGGTCGACGCGCTGACCCATCGCAGCGACGCCGCGATGTACCAGCACAAGAAGCGCCGCGATCAGAGGTAGCGGCAGTAGCGCGGCGCGGTGAACAGCGCCGGCAGATCCGTTGTCGGGTCGGCATCGAGCAAGGCCTGCACGTCGGACGAAACCTGCGGATCCTGGCGCGCCTGGTCGAACCGCACCTGGTCGGTCAGAGCGGCATCCTGCGTGCGCCAGCTGCGGGCCAGGCGCAAGGCGATACGCGCCGCCGCCCGGGCGAACAGGCTCAGACCCAGAAAGACCAGCAGCCACATCATCGCCATGCCCAGCGCCATGCCGATTTGGGATACACCTTCCAGTGCGTTGCCGGCCAGCACGATCAGTGCCGACACCAGCGTCGCGAGCATCGCCGCCGACAGCAGGTTGGCGGTCCGCATGGTGCGCCGATGCCCGGACCTGCCCACGCGACTCGCGGGTGAATCGGACGGCCCCACGGCCGGAATCGGGCTTTGAGGGAGAAAGGTTTCAGGCATGCGGGCCTCCTTGGAAAGGGGTGCAAGATCCACGGCTGGACACCGCGGGCCACCAGGTCATCCTAGGCAAGGTGGCACTGGAGCGCCACTTCAGATTCGTGATCGACACCATTCATGACGCGAATGTCCGGCGGCGCCGACATAGACGCACATACATGCCGACCGCCGATGACAGGTGCAGGGCGCGCCCGCTTTGTCGGACAGCTCCGACACGCATATGCGCGATGCGCCGATGGTCGACAGGCGCGCCCCGCGACACACTATTCCCATCGCCAGAGCCCCTGGCATTCAGAAGAGGTCATCCATGAAATTCGCTGTCACAACCCGCCACACCTTGTCCGTACTGGCCGTCGCTTCGGCCCTCGCCTTGACCGCATGCGGCAAGACCGAGGAGCCCCCGACTGCCGGTGAACGGCTGGACGCCGCCATTGCGACGGTCGAGCAAAAGACCGAGGCGGTAGGCAGGGAAGTAAAACAAGGCCTGGACGCCGCCCGCACCGGCACCGCCGATGCGGTGGATGCAGTCAAGGCCGGCACCGCCGACGCGATGGATGCAGTCAAGGCCGAAACCGCGGACGCACGCATCACGACGCTGGTGTCGGCCGAACTGGCGCGCGACCCGGAACTCAGTGCACTGAAGATCGATGTCGAAACGCAGGCCGGCAAGGTACTGCTCAAGGGATCTGCACCCAGCGGCGCCGCACGCGACCGTGCCGTCACATTGGCGCGGGCGGTCTCCGGTGTTGTCGGCGTCGACAACCAGTTGCGCATCGGCGGCTGATCGCCCCGGCCATGGCCGGATCGGGCACGCCCGGCGTGGTGCCCGATCCGGGCGACCGCAGGCGAAGGACATCGCGGATCAGTAGGTCTCCAGGTGCAGCCGGCCTTCGACCTTGAGCGCCGCGGCCAGTGACTGCCAGGGCAACTGGGCCTGCTGCGCGATATCGCGCAAGGCCAGCAGCACCCCCTCCTCCATGCTCTTGAGACCGCAGACATAAAAGTGGCTGTTCGGATCCTTGAGCAAGGGAACAAGATCCGCCGCACGTTCGCGCATCACGTCCTGCACATAGCGCCTGGGCTGGCCGGGTGTGCGCGAAAACGCGAAGTGCGTGTCGATGAAATCCTTGGGCAGGTTCTGCAGCGGGCCGAAGTATGGCAGCTCTTCCTTGCTGCGGGCACCGAAGAACAACATCAGCTTGCCCCCCTCGAACTTGCCCGAAGCGCGCAGGCGCCGGCGCCACTCGGTCATCGCGCGCATCGGCGCACTCCCGGTGCCGGTGCAGATCATGACGATATGGCTGCGCGGATGGTTCGGCATCAGGAAACTGGCACCGAACGGGCCGATCACGTCGACCTTGTCGCCGACCTTCAGGTCGCACATGAAATTGGATGCCACGCCCCGCACCGGTTTGCCGGCGTGGTCCTGCAATACCCGCTTGATCGTCAGCGACAGATTGTTGTAACCCGGCCGCTCGCCATTGCGCGGACTGGCGATCGAATACTGGCGAGCATGGTGTGGCCGGCCGCTGCCATCCTGGCCCGGCGGCACGATACCGATCGACTGACCTTCGAGCACCGGGAACGGCATGGTGCCGAAGTCCAGCACGATGTGGTGGGTGTCGTACTCGCGCCCGACCTCGGTGACACGCACATTGCCGGTGACCGTCGCAGTGATGGTCTTCTTCGCCGCCTTGGGACCATACAGATTGGTGAATGCATGCGCCGCCGACCATGGCGGCAGGGTCGAGCCGTACTGCGCGCTGTTGAAGACATCCTCGCCGGTGACGGACGCGGGCGCGGCCTGTGCCGTCGCAACCTGCGCCTCCTGCACATCGACACCTTCGGCTTGCAGGGCGTCGGCGCTCAGTTCGGGCGGCAGTTCATCCCAGCCCAGTTGCGCCTCGATCGGATAAGCCCGGGCACGCGGCATCATGCGCCAGTTGTCGATCGAGCCGGTCGGACACGGCGAGATGCAGTCCATGCACAGATTGCATTTTTCGGCATCGACCACGTAGTTGCGGTCGTCGTGCGTAATCGCCCCCACCGGGCAGGTTGCCTCGCAGGTATTGCACCGAATACAGATTTCCGGATCGATCAAATGCTGCTTGATCACCGCGGTGTCAGACGCACCCATGTAAACCCCTTAAAGATTGACGCAACCACGCCGGCCAGGTGAACCGCACCTCCGGCGCCGGTTCGATCGCGCCGACGGTTGGCGGCGGCAAAGCCGAACGCCATGCGTCTAGTTGAAACGCACGTACTCGAAGTCCACCGGCTGGCGGTTGATGCCCATCACCGGCGGCGCGATCCAGTTCGCGAACTGGCCCGGCTCGACCACGCGCCCCATCAGGCTGGCCACATAGGCACGATCTTCGCCGCTCGGCAGCCACTTGTCGACATTGGCGTTCCACTCGGCATCGGACACGACGCGACCGTCCGGCGACACCTTGACGCCAGACAAGGCGCCGATGTTGCGATGGAAGGCCTTGTGCGGCACGCTCAGTCGGGTCGGAATGCCGGCTTTCTCCAGCACCTTGTTCCAGCGGTTGACACCGGCCACCGAGTCCTTGATGTAGTCGTCGCGCAGCACCTCGTTGAGCGCGTTGAGCATCGGCACTTCCTTTTCGACCAGTTGTCCGCCCTTGGCCTCGAGCACCTTGTAGGTCTGCCCCTTGAGGATGTGGTCGTCGGCACGTTTGCCCTCTTCGTAGCGACCCTTCAATCCGGAGCTGTAGAAGATGGCGGCATTGCTCGACTCGTCGGCGCCGAACAGGTCCACCGTGACGCTGAAGTGGAAATTGATGTAGCGCTGGATCGTCGGCAGGTCGATCACGCCGGCGGCGCGCAGCTTGCCCACGTCGTCGGTCTTGAGTTCATTCATCGCCGCCGCGGTGCGCTGGATCACCCGCGAAACGCCGGACTCACCAACGAACATGTGGTGCGCCTCCTCGGTCAGCATGAACTTGGTGGTGTGCGCCAGCGGATCGAACGCACTCTCGGCCAACGCACAGAGCTGGAACTTGCCGTCACGGTCGGTGAAGTACGTGAACATGAAGAAGCTCAGCCAGTCCGGCGTCTGTTCGTTGAAGGCCCCCAGGATGCGCGGATTGTTTGCATCGCCCGAGCGCCGCTCGAGCAGCGCCTCGGCTTCTTCGCGGCCATCGCGGCCGAAATGCTTGTGCAACAGGTAGACCATGGCCCACAGGTGACGCCCTTCCTCGACGTTGACCTGGAACAGGTTGCGCAGGTCGTACTGGCTCGGGCAGGTCAGGCCGAGATGGCGCTGCTGCTCGACCGACGCCGGTTCGGTGTCGCCCTGGGTCACGATGATCCGGCGCAGGTTGGCGCGGTGTTCACCGGGCACGTCCTGCCAGGCCTTCTCGCCCTTGTGGTCACCGAAGTGGATGGTGCGGTCGGCCTCGCCCGGGTTCAGGAAGATGCCCCAGCGGTAGTCCGGCATCTTCACATGGCCGAACTGCGCCCAGCCCTGCGGGTCGACGCTGACTGCGGTGCGCAGGTAGACGTCGAAATTGTTCGAGCCGTCCGGACCCATGTCACCCCACCAGTTCAGGAAGTTGGGTTGCCACTGCTCGAGCGCGCGTTGCAAGGTGCGGTCGTCCTGCAGGTTGACGTTGTTCGGAATTTTTTCGCTGTAGTTGATCGATGACATATCGTTCTCCGTAGGGTACATGGGTGGAGAGGGTTCGGTTGCGGCGCGCCACCGGGTTTCGCGCCACACAACGCAGATCAGTTGCTCAGACGCGGTTCCAGTCGAAACCGGCTTTCTCGCCAGAGCCGTAAACCTTGAGCGCGCCTTTTTCGCCCACCGCATTCGGACGCTGGAAAATCCAGTTCTGCCAGGCGGTCAGACGGCCGAAGACACGGGTGAACATGGTCTCCGGGCCGTTGAAGCGCAGGTTGGCCTCCATGCCGGTCAAGGCATCCGGGCTCATCGCGACCCGTTCTTCGATGGCGATGCGGGTTTCGTCGGCCCAGTCGATATCGTCCGGATTGCTGGTCACCAGTCCCAGCAGATGCGCGGCGTCGGCGTCCAAGGGCTGGCCGATCTTGGCGCGCAGCGCATCGAGCGCCGCCGTTTCGCCGTAAAAGCGCCGCTGCAGGCGGTTCTGGCCGGTGGCCATCGTGTAAGGGCCGAAGTTGATCTCGCCGACGGTGACAGACGGCGCACGGGCCGCATCGTCCGGCAGCGCCAGCTGGTAGCTGCGATCGCAGGCCAGTGCCAGCTCCAGGAAGGTGCCGGCAAAACAGGAGCCTGGCTCGATCAGCGCGAACAGGCTGCGCGAGGACAGGTCGAGTCGGCTGAAGGTGCGGCGCAGCAAGCCGGTGGTTTCCCGCACCAGCCAATGGTCCTGGTGGGCCAGCAGCACGGCATCCATCGCCAGCACCGCGGCGCTGTCACCCTCGGTGCGGATCAACCACAAACCGATATCGAGTTCGTTGGTGCGCATCGACAGGATGGCGTCTTCCAGTTCACGCCCCAGGGCCAGCGGGTACCAGTCGGCGCCGGCCGCCTCGATCGCTGCGATATCCGAGGGCTGCTCCCCGGCGGGTCCCTTGACGGTGAAACTGGCGACCCGCCGCGCACGGTCGATCTCCACCGTCACATGGCGATACCGCAAGGCGTCGGCTTCGACGCTGCACTCGATAGCGCTGAGTTCCACGCCCTTGCCGTCGGTCGGTCGATCGCTATCGGCGGCCAGTTCCAACGCCCGTTGCCGTACCTTCTCGGCAAACACCGTCGGCTTGGCGATATCGTCGACCAGTCGCCAGTCCTTGGCCTTCTGGCCCCGGACACCCTCGACGCTGGTACAGAAGATGTCGGCCAGGTCATGGCGCACATGGCGCTTGTCGGTGACACGGGTCAGGCCACCGGTGCCGGGCAACACACCCAGCAGCGGCACCTCCGGCAGGCTGACCGAAGACGACCGGTCGTCAATCAGGATGATCTCGTCGCAGGCCAGCGCCACTTCGTAGCCGCCGCCGGCGCAAGCGCCATTGACGGCCGCGAGGAATTTCAGACCGCTGTGCTTCGAGGAATCTTCCAGTCCGTTGCGGGTCTCGTTCGTGAACTTGCAGAAGTTCACCTTCCAGGCGTGGCTGGATACACCCAGCATGAAGATGTTGGCGCCGGAGCAGAACACCTTGTCCTTGGCACTGGTGAGGACCACGGTGCGCACCTCGGGATGCTCGAAACGAATCCGGTTGACCGCATCGTTGAGTTCGATGTCGACCCCCAGGTCGTAACTGTTGAGCTTGAGCTTGTAACCGGGGCGCAGGCCAGCGTTCTCGTCGAAATCGGCTGCCAGCGTGGCCACCGGTCCGTCGAAGGAAAGTTTCCAGTGCCGGTATCGGGACGGGTGGGTCTGGTAGTTGACCGGGCTGTCCTGGCCCACGTTGTCTTGGCTCACGTTGCGCTCCTCGTTGATGTTGTCCGGAAAATGCTCCGCACTGGCATGTACGCATAATACTGCATCATTTGACGATGGGTCAAGCTTTTTATGCACTTGAATGCATCTCAAGCCGCCCGTCACGCTGCCAAGGCGCTACGGACCGTTGTGCGCAACAACGCAAAAGTCTCTGCCAAGCCCTGGGCGCTTGTGTCTATCCGAAACTCTGCCTTGGAATAAAAAGCCGCGCGGCCGACCAGGATGCTCTGGAGATCGGCCATCGCCTCGCGGCTGGCCGCCATCGGGCGGGTATCGCCCTGGGCCATGACCCGGCTCATATGGTCCTGCGGATCGGCCGCCAGCCAGATCGTCGTGCAATGCGTCAGCAACTGGTTGAAGGTGGCCGGATCGGATACCAGGCCCCCGGGGATGGCGATCACCACCTCCTGGTGCAGCTGGATCGCCTCCTCCAGCGCCCGGCGTTCGTAACGGCGGTAGGCATTCTGCCCGTACAGCGCCTGGATCTCGGCCGAACTGCAACCGGCAAACCGTTCGATCTCCCGGCTCAGTTCGATAAACGGGAAACCGAGGTCCTCGCCCAGCATCGCACCGAGTGTGGACTTGCCCGCGCCGCGCAAACCGAGCAAGGCGATACGGCTGCTGCGCGGCTTGCCAGGGCCGGCGTGCGCGCCGCCGGTTCCCAGCATCTCGCCCACCGCCACCCGCACCCGACGCAGCGTCTGTTCGTCGCGGTTCTCCAGCAATTCGCGCAGCATCAGCCACTCCGGCGAGGAGGTGGTCACATCGCCGATCAGTTCCGCCAGCGAACATTGCAGGGCGCGCGTGACCTGCAACAACACCAGAATCGACGCGTTGCCGACACCGGATTCCAGATTCGCCAGGTGGCGCTCGGAGACGTCGGCCAGGCGCGAAAGCGCCTTGCGGGTGATGCCGCGGCGGGCCCGCTGGGTGCGGATCCGCGCGCCGAGGGCGACCAGGAAAGGATCCTTTTTCTCGTCCCCGGCCTCGTCCTGCACCGGTGCGGATGCTTGCGCGGCCAGGCTCGGCTCATGAAATATAGTGCTTGACATGTTCTGGCGTGCCATTTAAAGTCTCGACACGCACAATACTGCATATGCCAGCACAAGGCAAGCCGAAAGCACAATCGATGGAGACCCGCACATGACACAGGCCGCATTCCGAGAGCAGATCGCAGCGCTGGCGAGCCAGCTCGCCGATCGCCCGCTCGACACGCCACTCGACGACTGGCTCAACCAGGCCCATGGGCCGGACAGCGACACCTACCGGGCGCTGCGCCAGTCTTGCGAACAAGGTGTGGCCGAGGGCTGGTTGTGCCAGCGCGAAGGTGGCGGCATTCGTTATGGCCGGGTCTTCAAGCCGTCCGACGACTTGCAGGGCTTCTCGGTCGATGTGGTCGACATGACCGACATTGCCGGGCCGCACCATGTCCATCCGAATGGCGAGATCGACCTGATCATGCCGATCGACCCGGCGGCGACCTTCGATAACCGGGGCGCCGGCTGGCTGGTGTGTCCGCCGGGCAGCGCCCACCGGCCCACGGTCCGTGGCGGACGCGCCCTGGTGTTGTACCTGCTGCCGCAGGGTCGCATCGAGTTCAGCAGCTGAATCCCCTGCCGCATCGCCCAGCGCAGCGGTGGCGGCATTCAAGACAGACATCAGACACCAGGAGACAAGCAACATGAGCCAGCCCGAAGTCCTCGCCGCACCACCGGGCGAACGTTTCAACTTCGCCGACTACCTGATCACATGCAATACCGCACGCGCCGGCAAGACCGCCTTCATC
>JBFJZP010000097.1:0-8199 GCA_041622095.1 Burkholderiaceae bacterium
ATCCGGTCTTGAAAGACCCGCAATCGATCTACAAGTAATCCATGATGGACGCATCCTTGCCTGAAAGTTCCGAATCCTCCGGCCGTGTGCTCGAACGCCTGGCCACGACGATCGAAAGCCGCTTGCCGCTCAACGGCGGCGATCCGGATGCCAGTTATGTGGCCCGTTTGCTGCACCGCGGTCCGGACGCGTTCCTGAAAAAGATTGGCGAGGAAGCCACCGAGGTGGTCATGGCGGCCAAGGATGTCGATGCCGCAGCGGCCGCCGGTTCCGGCGCGGACAGCTGCCGGGACAAGCTGGTTGGCGAAGTGGCGGATCTGTGGTTCCATTGCATGGTGGCGCTGGCCCATTACGGCCTGCGGCCGTCGGACGTGACCGACGAGTTGGCACGGCGCGAGGGCACCAGCGGTATCGAGGAAAAAGCCTTGCGCAAGGCCATCGGCCGCGACGGCGGCTGAGCGACGCGCAATCGACAGGAGGAAGACCATGTCGGATATCACCGATGTCACGCCCCGAGGCGACGAACAGGCACAAGCCCTGAAATCCGTCGGATGGCTCAGTTACGTGCTGCACCTGATCGTCGCGGTCGGCGCCATCATTCCGGGTGCGCAAGCCGGCGCCTTGCTGCTGGTGGTGGCCCTGGTGATCGACCTGGTGAAGAGACCCGAGGCCGAAGGCAGCTGGCAGGCCAGCCACTTTTCCTGGCGCATCCGTTCGGTCATCCTGGCCGGCATCCTTTACCTGATCACCTTGCCGCTGTTCCTGCTTTTCATCCTGCCGGGTCAGCTGGCCTGGTTCCTGATCTCGATCTGGTTCCTGTACCGGATCGTCAAGGGCATGGTGGCGATGAACAACGACCGGGCCGTGCTCGCTTGAGCACGGCCGCATCCAGCAGCAGGAGCACAACGCATGACACATGATCCCGATTGCCTTTTCTGCAAGATCGTGCAGGGCAAAATTCCATCGAAAAAGGTCCATGAAGACGAGCATGTCTATGTTTTCCATGACATCCATCCCTGGGCACCGGTGCATTTCCTGATGGTGCCCAAGGAACATATCCCGTCGATGGCGCAAATCGGCCCGGAGCATGCCGGATTGATGGGGCACATGATGACGCTGGCGCCGGTTCTGGCCGCCCAGGAGGGGTGCCGGCCTTATCCGGAAGGCGGGTTTCGTGTGGTCAGCAACACCGGTACCGAGGGCGGGCAGGAGGTCCACCATCTGCATCTGCATGTGATGGGCGGTCCGCGTCCCTGGTTGCGGGGCTGATCTCGAAGGGCTATTCGCGGCGTCGGCATCCAACGGTCTAAAATCAGACCAATCGATTAGGAGTCAACTATGGGTTCGTTTTCAATTTGGCATTGGCTGATTGTTCTGCTGATTGTCGTGATGGTGTTCGGCACCAAGAAGCTCAAGAACATGGGCAGCGATCTGGGGGGCGCCGTCAAGGGATTCAAGGACGGCATGAAGGACGGAACCGCGTCCACCGCTGCGGACGATGCCGCACCTTCCGACCCTGCTGCGCAGGTCGGCAGCAATGCCAAGGCCGCCGACAAGTCGACGATCGACGTCGAAGCCAAGCAGAAATCCTGATAGCCGGATGTTTCTGTCGTGATCGATCTTGGCGTATCGAAGATGGCGCTTATCGGCGTCGTGGCGCTGATCGTCATCGGGCCTGAGAAACTGCCGCGCGTGGCACGTACCGTCGGAACCTTGCTCGGCAAGGCGCAGCGGTATGTGTCCGACGTAAAGTCCGAGGTCAGCCGGTCGATGGAGCTCGACGAGTTGCGCAAGATGAAGGACACGGTGACGGACGCGGCCAAGGACATGGAGAACACCATCCAGTCCAACGCCAGCGACATCGAGAAGTCCTGGGCGGACGCCACCCGCATGAATGACAACTCGCAGCTCGGGAAAGACTACGAGGTTCCCGAGAGTTATCCGGCTTATCGCCATCCCAACAAGCGCTGGCGCGTCAAGCGGGGTGCCCTGCCCAGCTGGTACAAGGCACGTACGGGCACCCGCACGCGTGCCCTGTCCGGCGCCGCCAGGGTCGCGCGATACCGGCCGCAGAAGTTCGACTGAATGGACGGCTATCGTCCCGCGCCACGGAACCGCGGTTCCGGTGGGCGCCCGGCACACATGACACGATGACTGACACCAGCAACAAAGACGACGAACTCGCCGGTACCGAACAACCCTTTGTGCAACATCTGGTGGAGTTGCGCGATCGCCTGATGTACAGCATCGCAGGCCTGGTGGTGTGCATGGTGTTGCTGGCGATCTGGCCCTCGCCCAGTGGCCTGATCGACCTGATCGCAGGTCCGATCCGGGCGCACATGCCGCCCGGCGCCAAGCTGATCGCGGTCGGGGTCTTCTCGCCGTTCTTTGTTCCGCTCAAGGTCTTGATGATGGCCGGCGTGTTGCTTTGCCTGCCATGGTTGATGTACCAGGCCTGGGCCTTCATTGCCCCGGGACTGTACGGGCATGAGAAACGCCTGGCATTGCCGTTGATCTTCTTCGGCAGCGCACTGGCATACGGCGGCATTGCGTTCGTGCAGTTGTTCGTGCTCGACAAGATGTTCGCGTTCATCCAGGCGGTGACGCCGGAAAGCGTGGCCGCCACGCCGGATATCGCGTCGTATGTCGAGGCCATCCTTGGCCTGTACCTGGCGTTTGGCGTGGCGTTCCAGGTGCCGATCGTTGTCGTGCTGCTGGCGCGCATGAACATCGTCAGCATCGAGAAGCTCAAGGAGTTCCGCGGCTACTTCATCGTGTTGTCATTCGTGATCGCTGCCATCATCACGCCGCCGGACGTGATATCCCAGCTGGCGCTGGCGGTGCCGATGTGCCTGTTATACGAAGCCGGGATCTTTGCTGCGAAGCTGTTCATCAAGCACAGCAAGCCGCCGGAAGAGGGCGACGAGGACAAGCCAAACGACAAACCGGACGACGCGCCGAAGGCCTGAGCCCGCGCAGCACAGCGGGAATGTGACGCGAGTGGCTCAGGGGGGTCTGCGCGGTGTGGGGCGGACACCGGGAACGACATCGAGTTCGATCCGGTTGTCCTGCCGCTGCAGTGAAAAACGGGAGGCCTCACCCGGCTTGAGACCGGCAACCCGGGTCAGCAATTCCGCCACGTTGCGGATTTCGCCGCCGGCCACCGCCGTGATCACGTCACCGGGCCGGATGCCGGCCTGGGCCGCGGGTCCACCTTGCAACACGCCGGTGATGATGACGCCCTGGCGTGCCTTGACGCCAAAGGTTTCCGCGAGTTCGGGTGACAGGTCATTCGGCTCCACGCCGATCCAGCCGCGGGTGACCTGACCGTCCTTGACCAGGCCTTCCATCACCTGCCGGGCGGTGGACATCGGGATCGCAAAGCCGATGCCCATGCTGCCGCCGGAGCGCGAATAAATCGCGGTATTGATACCCAGCAGATGACCCTGGGTATCGACCAGCGCGCCGCCGGAGTTGCCGGGATTGATGGCGGCGTCGGTCTGGATGAAGTTCTCGAAGGTATTGATGCCGAGCTGGTTGCGGCCCAATGCACTGATGATGCCGCTGGTGACGGTCTGCCCGACCCCGAACGGGTTGCCGATTGCCAGCACCTGGTCGCCGACCTGGATCGCATCGGAGTCGCCGATGATGACCACCGGCAGCTTGTCCAGGTCGATCTTCAGCACCGCCAGATCGGTCTCCGGATCGGTACCGATCACCTTGGCGATCGCCTTGCGGCTGTCGTTGAGCATCACCTCGATCTCGTCGGCGCCTTCCACCACATGGTTGTTGGTGAGGATGTAGCCGGCCGGGCTGACGATCACGCCGCTGCCCAGGCCGGCGCGCGGTTCCTGGTTCTGGTCGCCGAAGAAGAAGCGGAACCAGGGGTCGTTGCTGCGCGGGTCCCGGCTCGCCGCCTTGCTGGTGCTGATGCTGACAACGGCGGAAGAGGCCTTCTGTGCGGCGAGCCTGAAACTGCCGGCGGGTACCGGCGCGGTGGACAGGCTCGACGGGGCTTCGATCAGGGTGATCGCGGTGGTACCCTGCCGGATGTCGCCCAGCCACTGCGGCTTGAGCGTGGCCACGACGAAGTAGGCGGCCAGAAGCACGGTCGCGGCCTGGGAAAAAACTAGCCAAAGGCGTCTCATGGACAAATTGTAGGCCTGGCCCGACAAGCCGGCGGTGTGCGTGGGCATAGCCGCGCGCTGGCCGCCGCGCTCTGGCGGTCCGCGTCGCAGGCGTACCATGGCCCGATGAACCGGCCTGCATGTTGAACACCTACAAGACCATCGCCATCGAGCCGCTGGCGCCTGCCAAGCCGGATGTCGGCGCGCCGTGTAGTGGCTGCGGCATCTGTTGCCTGGTGGCGCCTTGTCCGGTCGGCATGGTGCTGTCGCGCCGGCGCCAGGGTACCTGTGTCGCTCTGTCGTGGGACGCGGCCGGCACACTGTACCGGTGTGGTGCGATGACACAGCCCGGGCTGGTCCTGCAGCAAGTCCTGCCGGCTACGCTGCGCCGCCTTGCAGGCCTGCTCGCGCCATCACTGGCGCGGCTTGCCCGCCGTGCGATCGCGGCTGGCAGCGGATGCGATTGCAATCTTCAGGTGTTGCACCGCCCGGCAGACGCGGCGGACGTCGCGGTGGTGGACTGAATTGGCCGACAATGGCCAGACGCCGTCCGGCGCATTGCGCCTGGCCTCTTGTGACATTCCTGCGCGACATCGCCCGCTATTGCCATGACCGATCGAATCCTGCTGGCCCGGACCCTGGACACGCTGCTGGCGCCCGAGAATTTTCGCGACTATGGCCCGAACGGCTTGCAGGTCGAGGGCCGTCTGCAGGTGCACAAGCTGGTGTCCGGCGTGACCGCCAGCCTGGCCTTGATCGAGGCGGCCATCACACGCGGCGCGGACACGATCCTGGTGCACCATGGCTTGTTCTGGCGCGGGCAGGACGGGCGCGTGACCGGCTGGATGCGCAAACGCCTGGGCTTGCTGCTGCAGAACGACATCAACCTGTTTGCCTATCATCTTCCGCTGGATGCCCATCCGCAGTGGGGCAACAACGCGCAACTGGGCTTGCGGCTCGGACTGTCGGCCACGCAACGTTTCGGCGACCAGGATCTGGGTTTTCTGGGCCAGCGCAGCGACGGCCAGGAATTCGACAACGCGGCCGCGTTGGGCCGCCATATCGAGACAGCGCTGGGACGGGCCGTGACCGTCGTCGACGGGCGTGGCGCACCGATCCGGCGCGTGGCCTGGTGCACCGGCGGCGCTCAGGGGTATTTCGAAGCGGCAATAGCCGCCGGTGCGGATGCTTTCATCACCGGCGAAATCTCGGAACCGCAGGCGCACTATGCGCGCGAAAGCGGCGTGGCGTACATCGCCTGTGGCCACCATGCCAGCGAGCGTTATGGCGCGCAGGCAGTCGCCAGCCATGTGGCGGCGCAACTGGCGATCGAGCATGAATTCATCGACATCGACAACCCGGCTTGAGCCGCCCGTGGAACTGCCGCTGGCCATCACCATGGGTGACCCTGCGGGTATCGGGCCGGAAATCATTGCCAAGCTGTTCCGCGATGCGCCACAGGTCAGTCGTGGCTGCTTCGTGGCCGGCGATGTGGCCAGCCTGCGCCGCGCCGCTGCCTGGACCGCCGCTAACGGCCGCCTGCCGCTGCCGGTGGCGGCCATCGAACGGCCGGCGGATGTCTGGTCGGTGCCGCCGGCCTGTATTCCGGTGTTGCAGGTGGTGGCGCAAGCCGCGCCGGTGGCGGTGGGGCGCATCAGCGCAACGGCTGGCCGGATGGCCGCCGAAAGCGTGGTCTGGGCCACCGATGCGGCCTTGCGCGGTGATATCGCCGCCCTGGTGACCGCACCGCTGCACAAGGAGGCGCTGGCCGCCGCTGGCGCACCGCACGATCTCTACCCGGGGCATACGGAAATGCTGCAGGCGCGTGCGGCTGCTTATCGGCAGGTGCCGGTGCAGGAACTGCCGGTGCGCATGATGCTGGCCAACGATGAGCTGCGCACTGTGCTGGTGAGTATTCACATGGCCTTGCGCGACGCGATCGATGCGGTGACGCAAGCCAACGTGGTGCAGACCTTGCGCATCACCGATGCGGCCTTGCGGCCGGTGCTGGGGCGGCCGCCGCGTATCGCGGTGGCCGGGCTCAATCCCCATGCTGGCGAAGGCGGGCTGTTCGGTCGCGAGGAAATCGAGATCATTGCCCCTGCGATGGCGCAGGTCCGCGCCGAGGGTCTGGAGGTGTTCGGACCGTTTGCGCCGGACACCATCTTCATGCGTGCGCGGGCGCGGCCCGGCGCGACGGCGGAGTTCGACGTGGTGATCGCGATGTACCACGACCAGGGCCTGATACCGGTCAAGTATCTGGGGGTCGACAAGGGGGTCAATGTGACACTGGGCCTGCCGCTGGTGCGAACCAGCCCGGACCACGGCACCGCATTCGACATTGCCGGTACCGGCCAGGCGGACGCATCCAGCCTGGTCGAGGCGATCCGCATGGCACGCCAGCTGGGGCATCCGAGCCACCGGCCTGCCGGGCAGTCCGACGGGAGCGCCGCCGATCGCCCGCCGGCCTGAAGGCAGCGCAGCCGTCGCGGCGGCGCCTGCGGCGAAGATTATTTCTTCAGGCTGTCGCGGATCTGGCGCAGCAACAGGATGTCTTCCGGCGTGGTGACCGGCGCCGGGGCGGGTGGTGGGGCTTCGCGCTTGAGCCGGTTCATCTGCTTGACCATCATGAAGATGATGAAGGCCAGGATGATGAAGTTCACCGCGATCGTGATGAAGTTGCCATAGGCGAATACCGGCACGCCGGCCTTCTTCAGCTCGGCCAGCCCGGCGCCGACACCGGCAGGCACGTCACCGAGCAGGATATACATGCTGGAGAAGTCGAGGTTGCCCACGACAGCGCCGACCAGCGGCATGATCAGGTCGCCGACCATGGAGTCGACGATCTTTCCGAATGCGGCGCCGATGATGACACCGACCGCCAGGTCCATTACGTTGCCCTTGACGGCAAATTCCTTGAATTCCGACATCATGCTCACGGCAATCTCCTTGTTGTTACGGGTTGGCAAAAATTCTAGGTGCCACCGGGTCGGCCAAATGTAAAGGATGGCGCAGCATGGTGCCGGCGCCGCTCCGCTGCGAAGGCGTCTTGGCGCGCCCGCAGAACCCGGCGAGTCGGTCAGCTACAATCCCGCGCTGACCCCCAGAGCGATGTTTTCATTGAGGATTCCCATGAGTGACACCCCAGTCGACACCAGCAAACGGACGTGGCTCATCGCGTCTGGTTGTGCAGGTGCTGTCGGCGGCGCCTTCACCGCCGTCCCGTTTGTCAGCAGTTTCTCGCCGTCGGAGCGGGCAAAGGCCGCTGGTGCAGCGGTCGAAGCCGATATTTCATCGCTCAAGCCCGGCGAAAAGATGACCGTCGAGTGGCGCGGAAATCCGGTGTGGATCATGCGCCGCTCAGAGGAAGACCTTGCTGCATTGCCTTCCCTCGATTCGCAGCTGGCCGATCCCAATTCAGAGCGCAAGCCGGAAGAATTCACGCCGGAATACGCGCGCAACGAGACCCGTTCGATCAAGCCGGAAGTGCTGGTCGTGGTCGGCATCTGCACCCACCTGGGTTGCTCCCCGTCCGACCGGTTCCAGAAAGGCGCGCAGCCATCGCTTCCGGACGACTGGAAGGGTGGCTTCTTCTGCCCATGCCACGGATCGACCTTCGACCTGGCCGGCCGCGTCTTCAAGAACAAGCCGGCACCGGACAACCTGGTGGTTCCGCCGCACATGTATCTGTCGGAAAACCGGTTGCTGATCGGTGAAGACAAGAAGGCCTGATCCCATGAAGACATCCCGTACCGGAGCACCACGTGGCTGAAATGAAAGAGATCTCCCCCAATGCGCCGGCTTCTGCCAAGCTGCTCAATTGGGTCGACAACCGTTTTCCGCTGTCCAAGCTCTACAACGAGCACATGGGCGAGTACTACGCGCCGAAGAACTTCAACTTCTGGTACATCTTCGGCTCGCTCGCGATGCTGGTGCTGGTGATCCAGATCGTCACCGGCATCTTCCTGGTCATGCACTACAAGCCGGATGCGGCCCTGGCCTTCGGCTCGGTCGAGTACATCATGCGCGACGTGCCCTGGGGCTGGCTGATCCGCTACATGCACTCCACCGG
>JBFJZP010000098.1:0-8115 GCA_041622095.1 Burkholderiaceae bacterium
CTCCGGGTTCTGCATCGGCACGCTGCGCCTCTCCAGGATCCGGCCGTCGCGCAACTCCAGCCGGTCGATATGGGTCTCCTGGCTCGCCAGGATCGCCGCGATGCGCTGCTCCTCCCACTGCGGGTCGACGAACAACTTGCGCGCCGCCGCCATCACGTCGGCACGGGTCGGCGGCTGCGCCGGATCGCGCGGCATGTCCCACATCTCCAGGAAACGTTCGTTGACGAACAGCAGCCGGCCTTGCGGATCGCCGACCTCATAGGCGAACATGCCCTCACTCGAACTGTTGAACACACGACGCAGGTTCTCCAGGCTTTGCGCCAGCGCTGTCTGCGCCTGCACCTGTGCACTGATGTCGCGCGTGACCGCCACCACGCCCAGAATCCTGGCCTCGCGATCGACATACGGCGTCAGCGTGGTTTCCATCGTGCGCTCGGCCCCGTCGGCATGCATCGCCTGGGCCCGCACCACCCGAACCTCGCGCTGGGAGCGGCAGGCCTCCAGTGCCTGCAGGCGCTGCTCCGACATCATTTCCGGCATCACCTGCGCGATGGTGCGGCCCAGCACCTGCTCCCGGGTCTTGCCGGTGGAGCGGCACCAGGCACTGTTGACGAAGCGGTAGCGGCCCTCGAGGTCGGAGACGCTGACCATGTCCTGCACCGAGTTGACGATGAACTCGGACACATGCTGCGCCTGGCGGGCGCGTTCGATCTCACTGAGATCGGACAACATCAGCACCAGCCCGACAACCCGACCGGCGCTGTCACGCAACACGGTATGGTGGCCCAGGCAGTCACGCACCGTGCCATCGGGCCGGGTGATCGCCATCGGTGCGACCGCAACTTTGTCGGCCCGGTCTCCGGCCATGCTGGCCCGCAACCGGGCTGCCGACGACGCGTCCACCAGCGTCAACATGTCCACCCCCAACAGGCTTTCAGATGCCAGGCCGACCAGTTCGCACAAGGCCGGATTGGCATCGGTGGTGATGCCACGCGCATCGACGAACCAGAAGCCGACCTGCGTGCTCTGCTGCATCAGGGCCAGCAGCTGCTGCTTTTCTGCCAGGCGATCCTGTGTCAACGTGCGTTCGGTGACATCCTGCACCGTCCCTGCCATGGCCAGGACCTGGCCGGATGCGTCGCGCACGACTTCGCCGCGCCCCAGCACATGGTGTTCGCTGCCATCCGGCCAGCGGATCCGGAACTGGCAATCGGCCACCGGGCCTCCGGCAAGCGCGCCCTGCAGCGAAGCCTCGACGCGGCCCAGGTCCTGAGGATGGACGGCGTCGAGGAACAAGGACAGGTCGGGCTCCACGCTGCCAGGCTCCAGGCCCCAGAGCCGGAAGTGGCCATCCGACCATTCCAGTTTGCTCCGCTGCGGATACCAGGTGAAGCTGCCCAGCCCGGCCAGCGTCTCGGAGCGGCTCAATCGCTCATGGCTGCGGCTCAATGCGGCATGCTGGGCCTCACGGGTGGCGCGCAGGTCCACCGTCTCGCGCAACGCACGGTATGCGCGCAACGCGATCGCCATCAGGTAGACCATGAACAGCGTCAGCATCAGCGCGATCGCCAGGCCGGTCTCGCTGCCCAGCGCCAGCAGGCGCCCCACCATGAAGAACCATACCGGCGCGCACAACGCAAGTGCGGCCTTGAGGTCAAACGCGTAACCGGACAAGGCGCTGACGCAGATGCCGGCCAGCGCAAACACCAGGAACAACTGGTAGCTCAGGTCATCGGCAGGAAACAGCCACAGGCTGCTCGAGGCCCAGACCAGCCCGTGCAGCATGGCGGCACCCCGGTAGCGCCGGATCCATGCCAGCACCTCGAGCGGCTGCGGATCCCCGGCCTGCCCTTGGCGCTGGTACACCCAGAGCCGGACCACCAGCGCGAGCACCAGACTGGCAAACCAGGTCCACGCCGGAACATCGCCTGCGACCCGGGACAACACGACAGTCAGGATCAAGCCAAACACCGCGCTGCCGGCCACTGCCGCGGGCAAGGTCTGGCGGTGCAGGCGCAACTGCTCCTGTCGCACCTGCGGTGTCGAGTCCAGGGCCGAACGCCAGAACGCCATCATCGGTTGATCACCCTGTCATGGCAGGGACATGCAGCCAGGTGCATCGGTGATGCCCGGCTCAGCAAAAAAGCCATGCCCACACGCCGGAAGCCGACCTGTGGACATGGCTGCGACATGGCCTTACTCCGACGGCGGCACCAGGAAGTCGCGGCTGATGTGCGAACCCAGGTCGTTGACACGATCCAGGAACTGGGTCAGGAAGGCATGCAGGCCGGTGGCCAGGATCTCGTCCAACTGCCCATAACGCAACTCGGCACACAACTTGCCGGCGCGGCGCAAGGTGTCGCCCGAGCGGTCGGTTGCCAGCAGTTCGAGGTTGTGGACGACTTCGTTGAGGCTGGCGTGCAGCGAACGTGGCATGTCCGGGCGCAGGATCATCAACTCCGCCACCCGCTCGGGCTTGATGATGTCACGGTAGACCTTGCGGTAGTTCTCGAAGCCGGAGACACAGCGCAATATCGCGCTCCAGTGGTAGAAGTCGTACTCCTCCTTGCTGTCCTCGACCGTGCCGTAGAAGTCACTGTGCACGCCATGGAACTTCACGTCCATCAGCCGGGCGGTGTTGTCGGCGCGCTCGAGGAAGGTGCCCAGACGCATGAAATACAGGGCCTCGTCCATCAGCATGGTGCCGACGGTGACGCCACGCGACAGGTGCGAGTGGTACTTCACCCACTCGAAGAACTGAGCGGGATCGCGCTCCAGTGCACCTGCCTTGAGGTCGCGCCGCACCTCCAGCCAGGTCTGGTTCTGTGTTTCCCAGACCTCGGTCGTCAGCGTGCCGCGCACCGCACGGGCGTTCTCGCGCGCGGCCGACAGGCAGGAAATGATGCTCGACGGGTTGGACTCGTCCTTGACCATGAAGTCCATCACGTCACGGGCCCGGACATCCCCGTATTTCTCGGTATAGGCCGGCAGCAGTTCACTGATGCCGATCAGGCCCTGCCAACCCACCAGGGCCTTGGCCTCCGATTGCGGCATCAGCGAGGTCTGGTAGTTGACGTCCAGAAGACGGGCGGTATTTTCGGCGCGTTCGGTGTAACGGGACATCCAGAACAAATGGTCGGCGGTACGGCTGAGCATGGGCAATCCTTTCTTGTATTTGGCGATATCAGGCTTCAAGGACCCATGTGTCTTTGGTACCGCCACCCTGTGAGGAGTTGACGACCAGCGAACCCTCCTTGAGCGCCACGCGGGTCAAGCCGCCAGGGGCCATGCGAACCTTCTTGCCACTGAGCACGTACGGACGCAGATCGATGTGGCGCGGGGCAATACCGCTCTCGACGAATGTCGGGCAACTCGACAGGCTCAGCGTCGGTTGCGCGATGTAGCGATCCGGATAGGCACGCAGCACCTCGGCGAACTTGTCGATCTCGGCCTTGGTCGCAGCCGGGCCGACCAGCATGCCGTAGCCACCGGCGCCATGGACCTCCTTGACCACCAGGTCCTTCAGGTTGTCCAGCGTGTACATCAGGTCGTCTGCGTTGCGACACATCAGCGTCGGCACGTTGCTGAGCAGCGGCTTTTCGCCCAGGTAGAACTCGATCATCTTGGGGACATAGGGATAGATCGACTTGTCATCCGCAACCCCGGTGCCCACCGCATTGCAAATGGTCACATGGCCGGCGCGATAGACATCCATCAGGCCGGCACAACCCAGCGTGGAATCGGACCGGAACACCTCGGGATCCAGGAAGTCGTCGTCGACGCGACGGTAGATCACATCGACCCGCTGCGGGCCCCGGGTCGTGCGCATGTACAGGAATTTGTCCTTGGTGAACAAATCCTGCCCTTCGACCAGTTCCACCCCCATTTGCTGGGCCAGGAAGGCATGTTCGAAATAGGCGCTGTTGTGCATGCCGGGGGTCAGCACCACAACCGTCGGTTCGGCCGTGGTCGCCGGGCTCGACTCGCGCAATGTCTCGAGCAGCAGGTCCGGGTAGTGGTCGACCGGCGCCACCTTGTGCGCGCCAAACAACTCCGGGAACAAGCGCATCGTCATCTTGCGGTTCTCGAGCATGTAGCTCACGCCGCTGGGAACCCGCAGGTTGTCCTCCAGCACGTAGTATTCCGGCTTGCCCTCGGCATTCAGGGCCCGCACGATATCGACGCCGGATATATGCGAGTAGATGCCCCCCGGCACGTCGACACCGACCATCTCGGGGCGGAACTGCGCATTGCCCACCAGTTGCTCCGTCGGCACCAGACCGGCCTTGAAGATCTCCTGGTCGTGATAACAGTCGTGGATGAAGCGGTTCAGCGCGGTCACGCGCTGCGCCAGGCCTTTTTCCAGTTCGGCCCACTCCTGGGCAGCGATGATGCGCGGGATCAGGTCGAACGGAATCAGCCGCTCGTTGCCGGCACCCCCCTCGTCCTTGTCACCATAGACCGCGAACGTGATACCCACGCGACGGAAGATCATCTCCGCTTCCTCGCGCCGGGTGGCCATCATGTCGCCGGGTTGACGCGCCAGCCATTCGTCGTAAATCTTGTAGTGGTCCCGGATCTTTTCACCACCGCTGAAGAACTCATACGGCAGGCTGGTGTACATCTCGTCGAATTTTTGCATTTTTGATTTCTCCTGCCCACAGCTTAGCAAGTTTCAAGCCGCCATACTTCACATCGTGGTGCAAAGCGCCGCAATCCTGCATTCATGGCGGCGCGCTATGGTGCCAATACCGCTTTCCGACCACACGCTGGCATTGCACCAACAAGGGCGCCTCTGAACGCCAGAACATTGCACCACAATGGGGTGATCCGAGCAATGTCACGCCACGTTGCCGGTATCGGGCCACCGGTTCAGGCGCGGGGTGCCCGAACCGGTTGCGATAACCGCTTTGCACGAAGGCCAGTCGCGGCAACACCGCATCGAGGAAGACAGCGGTGCTCGATGTCTTGCTGCCATGGTGCGGCACCAGCAGCAGATCGGATGCCAGCTGTGGCCCCAGATCCGCCACCAGTCGCGCCTCCTGCGCCGCTTCGATGTCGCCGGCCAGCAATGCCGCGACGCCCGGCGCTGCGGACGATCCGGCCGTGGAGATCCGCAACACGCAGGACAAAGTATTCGGCTTGGCGGTACGGGCGTAATCCTGCGGCCGCGGATGCAAGACCTCGAAGTCAACGCCGTCCCAGCGCCAATGTTGGCCGGCCTCGCAACGGCGTCCCCGGACCGGCGGGTTGAGCGGATGGTCCGGCTCCAGCGAGCTCAGCATCGTGACCTCTGGCTGCAGCGCCAGCACGGCCGCCGCACCGCCGACATGGTCGGTGTCGCGATGGCTGAGTACCAGCGTATCGAGCCGCAGGTCGAGCGCGCGCAGCAGCGGCACCAGCACCCGCTGTCCGGCATCGGTGTCGCGCGAGTACCGCGGACCGGCGTCGTACAAGAGCGCATGGGCCGCGGTCTGCACCAGCACCGCATTGCCCTGACCCACATCGGCCAGCAACAACGTGAATTGCCCGGGGGCCGGCCGCGGATGCTGCCACAGCAGGACCGGTAGCAACAGGCTCGCGCCGGCCAGGCGCAATGGCAGTGGCAAACGCAACACCAGGAGCACGCCGCCGATCACCCCCACCGTGCCCAGCCACCACGGCGCAATGGCCAGCGTCAGGATAGCGAAGCGCAGTTGCGCCAGCCATTGCAGCCAGGCCGCCAGGAAACCGACGGCAGCGGCAGCCAGATCCCACAGCGGCGCCCACACCACACCGGCCATTGCCAATGGCGTCACCAACAGCGTGACCCAGGGAATCGCCAGCAGGTTGGCCACGAATCCCACCAGCGACACCTGTCCGAACAACAGCAGCACCAGCGGCGTCAATGCCAGCGTGATCACCGATTGCTCGCGCAACATCGCCAGCAGGCGGCCCGCCACTCCGGCCGGCGCGACACGGTCCGACGGTGTGCCGGACGCGAACAACACCCCCACCGCGACGAAGCTGAGCCAGAAGCCGGCCTGCATCCAGGCCCAGGGATCGAGCAGCAGCACCAGCACCGCCGCGGTGAGCCAGACCACCGGCCAGGGCCAGCGGCGACCCGACAGGCGCAACAGGCATATCCAGGCCAGCATCCAGATCGTGCGCCGGGCCGGCACGCCCCAACCGCTGAACAAGGCATACAGCGTGGCCAGGAGCAGGCCCGCGAGCAGCGCGGCATGCGGCGCCGGAAAAGCCAGGCAACAGCGTGCCGATCGACGCCATAGGGCACCGGCCACAACGCCGGCCAGCCAGGCAAACATGGTCACGTGCAAACCCGATATCGCCATCAGATGCGCCACGCCGGTGGCACGGAACACATCCCAGTCCGTGCGTTCGATCGCGTTTTGATCGCCGGTCACCAGCGCAGTGATCCAGCCGGCCTGCCGCTCCCGCCCCAGGCGTGTGGTGATACGCTCGCGCACCCGCTGGCGCGCCAACTCGATCGGATGCCACCAGGACTGGCCCAGCCGCGACGGCGGAGCGCCGCCCGGCGGATTACGCACATAGCCGGCAGCCTGCAGACCGTGCGTCCACATCCACAATTCATAGTCGAAGCCGAATGGATTCAGGTTGCCATGCGGTGCCTTGAGCCGCACCACCATCTGCCAGCGCTCGCCGGCAACTACAGCTACCGGGCGCGTTGCCGTGGCGCCATCGCCATCGTCGTCGCCGAACCCGGCGCCATACCAGCCGATCTGGATACGGGGCGGCAGGCGCACCGCGACACCGTCCAGCCGGGCCTGCTCGACCTGCAGCGGGAAGCGCAGGCCGGCTTCGGTGACCTGCGGCATCGCGGCCACGATGCCGGTCACCTGCAGATCGCGCCCCTCGAGCGCGGGCGACAGTGCTTGCGCCTGGAACAACAGCGCACGCCAGCCGATCTGCACAAACACAAGGGCGGCCACCGCCAGCAACATGCCGCACCAACCCCACCAGTGGTACCGGCCCCGCCACAGCAGCAGCGCCAGCAGCAGACCGGCCGCCAGGATGGCCAGCAGCGCCGGTACCGGCAGCAGGACTTCCTGCGCCGTCTGGAGCGCGGTTCCGGCGGGAACACCCAGCAGCGCCGGCACCAGCCAGACAGCCTTGGCGGGTTTCTCCCGGACGCCTTGTCGCATCGCACCATCCTATGGCGCGGCGGCGCCAGGCCCGCAGGGCGGCATCCCCCCTTTGCCGGATATCGGGCTGCACGGGCCCGTATACGCCGGCTCCAGTGGACCAATGCGCCTCTCAGCCGCCGGCGCGCTTGACCTTCAGGCCCCGGCTTTCAAGTGTCTGCACCACCCGGTCCACATGGTCACCCTGTATCTCCACCACACCGTCGCGCAGGGTGCCGCCGCTGCCGCAGGCGGTTTTCAGGTCCCGTGCCAGCGTGGCCAGCGCCATGGCATCCAGATCCAGGTTTTTCACCACGGTAACGGTCTTGCCGGCGCGGCCCTTCTTCTCGCGCAGGACCTTGGCCACGCCATCGCCGGCGACCGCCGGCCGCGCCAGCTTGCAGGCACACTGGGCCATCGGCTGGCGGCATGCCGGACACATGCGCCCGCTGTCGGTGGAATAGACCAGTCCACCCCGGTTTGGCGCCGCCTTCATATTGCGGAACTCCGGCATGCGGATTCCGTGACACGGTTCCCGGTCATGGCACGGACAGCACCAGGTTGCCGGCAAGCTTGCCCTGCTCCACCAGCTGGTGCGCCTCGACGATCTCGGACAGCGGCAGCCGCCGGGCGATGTTGTGGTCGAGCGCGCCACGCACCAGCCAGCCATCGAGCACCGACTGTGCATGTTGCCGATCCGCCGCCGGCAGGTTGTAGACAATGAAGAACGCCAACGCGATGTTGTTGACGATCAGCGGGAAAAACGGCAGTTCGAAAGCGGCTGCCCCGCTGCCGTACACGACGAGTTGGCCACCCGGTCGCAGCATCTCGAGATCGGCCGCGGCATTGGCTGCGATATCGACCTCGACGATGCGGTCTAGCCCGGCGCCACTGGTGGCCGCACGCACCTGCTCGGCAAGCGGCGCGTCGCGGTAGTTGATCACCAGGTCGGCGCCGGCGGCCTGCGCCAGAG
>JBFJZP010000099.1:0-8114 GCA_041622095.1 Burkholderiaceae bacterium
CGAACTTCATCAAAAAGCCCCAGGGTAAGAGGAGTCTGCTCGCAGAGGGTAGAGGCCAGAGAGCCGATCACGGGCAAGCTGCCGACACCCAGCACGCGCTGCGCAACCGGAAGCGCAGACTGTGACGATAAGCCCATGTTGCGCAAGCGCTAGGTCAAGAATTGCTCCAGGGATGCAGCCTGCCAGCCATGCTTGACTTGGATAGGCAGTGCGGCCAACAGCATGGCGCCAAAGCGGGCCATATCGCGCAATAGCGTTTCTCTGCGCCACACTTTCCCGCTAGTCCCAACGGACGATGTTGCACCCGCCCCAAGGCTATTAAATCGCTCTCCATAGGGCCTCCCCCGGCATTGCTCCGTGGTTGGCCAAGGCCTGACTGGAACGAGGAGAGCGTCCATGGATATCCGTGGTCTGGGTTACGTCACCGTGTTGTCCAGCGACTTGAACCGCTGGCGCGACTACGCTACGCAGGTGCTGGGCATGATGGCCGCCGCCGGCCCGCAGGCGGACGAATTGCTGTACCTGAAAATGGACGAGCGTCCCTACCGCATCCTGGTGGAGAAGAGCACGCAGGACGGCTACGGCGCCTGCGGTTGGGAGCTGGCCGGCAAGGTCGCCTTCGAGCAGGCGCTGGCCGAGCTGGAACTGGCCGAGGTGCCGGTGCAGCGCGGCAGCGCGGCGCAGGCCGAGGTGCGCAAGGTGCAGGAACTGGCCTGCTTCAGTGACCCGGACGGCAACCGCCACGAACTGTTCTGGGGCCCGCGCCAGGACTTCGCCCGCTTCGTCTCGCCGGTCGGGGTCAAGGGCTTCGTCACGAGCGACCTGGGCATGGGCCACGTGGTGTTGCCGGCGCCGAGCTTCGAGCGTTGCCGCGACTTCTACGAGCGGGTCCTGGGCTTCGGCCTGTCCGACCTGATGAAGGTGCGTTTCACTGCCGACCCGGCCGAGCCGGAGAAGCGCATTCACTTTATGCACTGCAACAACGGCCGCCACCACTCCCTGGCGATCTTCGAGTGCCCGATGCCGCACGGCTGCGTGCACATGATGGTCGAGGTCAATGGCCTCGACGAGGTCGGCCGCGCCCTCGACCGCATGCAGGCCGCCGGGGTCAAGCTGTCCGCCACCCTCGGTCAGCACACCAACGACCAGATGGTCTCCTTCTACATGCAGACCCCGTCCGGCTTCGACCTGGAGTACGGCTACGACGGCCTGGTGGTCGACTGGAACCAGCACACGCCGTTCGAGAGCACAGTGGTCAGCCATTGGGGCCATGACTTCAGCGTGGGCCGCCAATGAGGACGCACAGCATGGATAAACGCATGACCACGGCCGAGATCGTCGGCCAGCTGCGCGACGGCATGACTATAGGCATCGGCGGCTGGGGCCCGCGGCGTAAGCCCATGGCGCTGGTGCGCGAGATCCTCCGCTCCGAGCTCAAGGACCTGACAGTGGTCGCCTACGGCGGCGCCGACGTCGGCATGCTGTGCGCTGCCGGCAAGGTCAAGAAGCTGGTGTTCGCCTTCGTCTCCCTGGACTTCATCCCGCTCGAGCCGTACTTCCGCAAGGCCCGTCAGGACGGCGCCCTCGAGGTGATGGAGATTGACGAGGGCATGCTCCTGCTCGGCTTGCGCGCCGCCGTCATGGGCGTGCCCTTCATCCCCACCGCAGTGGGCCTGGGCACCGATGTGCTGACCCACAACCCGGCGCTCAAGCTGATTGCCTCGCCCTATGCCGACGGCAAGGACTGGCTGGCCATGCCGGCGCTCAAGCTGGACGCGGCGCTGGTCCACGTCGACCGCGCCGACCCGCGCGGCGTCTGCCAGATCCAGGGCCCGGATCACTATATGGACGACCTGTTCGTGCGCGCCGCCGCGCGCGCCTACGTCAGCTGCGACGAACTGGTCGACAGCGGTTATTTCCACGCCAACCCGGAGCAGGCGCGCCAGGTGTTCTGGGAACGCAACCAGACCAGCGCCGTGGTGCATGTGCCGGGCGGCGCCCACCCGAGTTCCTGCGCGCCGCTGTACGGCTTCGATGTCGGCCACTTCAAGGCCTACAACGCCTCGGCCCAGCAGCCGGACGGCTGGCAGGCCTATGCCGAACAGTTCGTGCACTGCAGCCATGAGCAGTACCTGGAACGAGTCGGCGGCCTGGCCGCGATTCACCAGCTCCCCCTGCCGGTTTTTTAAGCGAGGCTCGCGATGACTTCTAGTACCACGACTTACAGCCTGGCCGAGCTGCTGATCTGCGCCGCCAGCGAATGCTGGCGCGACGACGGCGAAGTGCTGGCCAGCGGCATCGGCGTGATCCCGCGCCTGGCCGCCTCGCTGAGCATGCTCAGCTGCAACCCGGCGCTGCTGATGACCGACTCCGAGGCCTATATGGTCGCCGAGCCGGTGCCGCTCGGCGCGCGCAATGGCTACCAGCCCAAGCTCGACAGCTGGATGGGCTTCTCGCGGATCTTCGACAACGTCTGGGGCGGCAAGCGCCATGCTTTAGTGGGACCGACCCAGATCGACCGTTTCGGCCAGGCCAACATCAGCTGCATCGGCGCCTATGCCAAGCCCAAGGTGCAGATGCTCGGGGTGCGCGGCTTTCCCGGCAACTCCATCAGCCACGCCAACTCCTTCTTCGTGCCCAGCCACAACCGCCGGGTGTTCGTCGAGAACGAGGTGGATATGGTCGCCTCGGTCGGCTACAACCCGGCGCGCCTGGCCCGCGGCTGGTCGCTCGACGAGATCGACATCCGCCTGATCGTCAGCGACCTGTGCGTGCTGGACTTCCAGGGCCCCGACCGGCAGCTGCGCATCCGCTCGCTGCACCCGGGTGTGACTGTGGCCGAGGTGCAGGACAACACCGGCTTCGCCCTGCACGTGCCGGCGTCGATCCCGACCACCACGGCGCCGAGCGTCGAGCAGTTGTTGCTGATCCAGCAACTGGACCCGCACAACCTGCGCGCCAGCCAATTGAAAGACAACCCGCCGGGCGAGCGCAGCCCGCGCTGACGGCCACACGCAGTCCCGCCTGCCGGAGAACCAGAAGATGAGCGAACTGAACCCGCAAGACGACAGCCAGGTGGTGCTCTACGAGGTGCGCGATGCGGTGGCTCTGGTCACCATGAACCGCCCCGAGTACCACAACGCGCAGAACTCGCAGATGACCTATGCGCTGGACGCCGCCTTCCGCCGCGCCTGCGACGACGACGCGGTCAAGGTCATAGTGCTGCGCGGCGCCGGTAAGCATTTTTCCGCCGGCCACGACATCGGCACACCGGGGCGTGACGTCGACCAGAGCTTCGAGCGCGCCAGCCTGTGGTACGACCACGTCAACAAGCCCGGCGGCGAGTTCCTCTATGCCCGCGAGCAGGAGGTCTACCTGGGCATGTGTCGGCGTTGGCGCGAGATGCCCAAACCGACCATCGCCATGGTTCAGGGCGCCTGCATCGCCGGCGGCCTGATGCTGGCCTGGGTCTGCGACCTGATAGTCGCCTCCGACGACTCCTACTTCGCCGACCCAGTGGTGCGCATGGGCATCCCCGGCGTCGAATACTTCGCTCACGTGCACGAACTCAATCCGCGCATCGCCAAGGAATTCCTCTTTCTCGGCGAGCGCATGCCGGCCGCGCGCGCCCAGCAAATGGGCATGCTCAACAAGGTGGTGCCGCACGACGTGCTGGAGGACGTGACCCTGGACATGGCCCGACGCATCGCGCAGATGCCGCGCCTCGGCCTGCAACTGAGCAAGCAGGCTGTGAACAACGCCGAGGACCTGATGGGCAAGCGCGCCACCATGGACATGGTGTTCGGCCTGCACCACTTCGCCCACGCGCATAACCAGCTGGTTTCTGGTGACCGCCTGGGTGGCTACGACGCCAAGGCCATGGCCAGTTCCCAGCGCAAGCCGGCGGAGGCCTGATGACCGTGGCTCTGAACACCCGCCTGACCGAACTGCTCGGCTGCCGCTACCCGATCATCCAGACCGCCATGGGCTGGGTCGCCGACCCCAAGCTGGTGGCGGCCACCGGCAATGCCGGCGGTTTTGGCTTCCTCGCCGGCGCCACCATCGAGCCGCAGCGGATGGAGGCGGCGATCCTCGAGACCCAGGCGCTCAGCGACGCGCCGTTCGGCGTCAACTTCCATATGTACCAGGCCAACGCCGGCGACATCGTCGAGCTGGTGCTCAAACACCGGGTCAAGGCGGTCAGCTACAGCCGCTCGCCGGGCAAGGCCATGATCGGCCGGTTGAAGGACGCCGGGGTGGTTTGCATTCCAACGGTCGGCGCGCTCAAGCACGCGGTCAAGGCGGTGGAGATGGGCGCCGATGCGGTGACCATCCAGGGCGGCGAGGGCGGTGGCCATACCGGCTCGGTGCCGACGGCCCTGCTGCTGGCCCAGGTGGTGGACGTGGTGCCGGTGCCGGTGGTGGCCGCCGGTGGCTTCAAGGACGGTCGCGGCCTGGTCGCGGCCCTGGCCTACGGCGCCGCCGGTATCGCCATGGGCACACGCTTTCTGATGAGCAGCGACAGCCCGGTGCCGCCAACGACCCTGGCACGCTACCTGGCGGTGCGCGACCCGGCGGCGATCATTATCAGCCGCGCCATCGATGGCATGCCGCAGCGGATGATCCGCAACGAACTGCTCGACCAGTTGGAACAGTCGGGCGGCCTCAAGCGCCTGTTGCTGGCGCTGCGCAGCGCGCTGGCCTACCGCAAGCACAGCGGCGCCAGTTTGGCCCAGTTGCTCGGCAGCGCGCTGAAGCTGCGCGGCGCCGGCGAACTGAGCGCGGCGCAGACGCTGATGGCGGCCAACGCGCCCATGGTGATCCAGAAGGCCATGGTCGAGGGCCTGCCCGCGCAGGGCGTGCTGCCGGCCGGGCAGGTCGCCGCGAGCATCGACAGCCTGCCGAGCTGCGCAGAATTGATTGGCCAGATCGTCGAGGAAGCCGAAGCGCGCCTGGCCGAGCTGTGCCGCCGAGCCTCCTGAACAGAATTTCCCGAAAGGACCCCCCTATGAGCAATCCCTTTAGCCTCAGCATCGACAACGGCATCGCCGAGCTGGTGTTCGACCGTCCGCCGGTCAACGCCTTCGACTGCCAGGGCTGGGCGGTCATCGCCCGCGAGATCGAGGCCCTCGGCCGCGACGCCAGCGTGCGGGTGATCCTGATCCGCGCCGAGGGGCGTGGTTTCTGCGCCGGCGTGGACATCAAGGAACTGGCCGCCGACGGCAACCTGATCGTCGCGGTGAACAAGGGCAACTACGACAGCTTCAAGGCCATCCACCGCAATCCCAAGCCGGTCATAGTCGCGGTGCACGGCTTCGTCCTCGGCGGCGGCATCGGCATCTGCGGCGCCGCCGACATCCTCGTCGCCAGCGACTGCGCCACCTTCGGCGTGCCCGAAGTGGACCGCGGCGCCATGGGCGGCGGCGCGCACCTGCAGCGCCTGTTCCCGGTGCAGAAGGTGCGCCACATGTACTTCACCGGCGAGCCGATCGACGCCGCCGAGGCCTACCGCCTGGGCGCGGTGGAGCGCGTGGTGCCGCGCGCCGAGCTGCGCGAGGCGGCACTGAGCATCGCCCGGCAGATCGCCGCCAAGAGCCCGGCGATGATCGCCCTGGCCAAGGAGGCGCTGAGCGGCATCGAGGACGGCAACCTGGAAGATAAATACCGCTGGGAGCAGGGCTTCACCCTAGAGGCCTACCGCTCGCTGGATTCCCAGGAGGCGCGCGATTCCTTCGTGGAAAAACGCGGCGCCCAGTTCAACGGCTGACAGGACAGACTTCTATGGACCTTCACTACACCGAGAGCCAGCAGGCCTTCCGCGCCGAGGTGCGCGCCTGGCTGGCCGCCAACGTGCCGGCAGAGCCGCTGCAATCCTTCGACACCGAGGCGGGCTTTGCCCAGCACCGCGCCTGGGAAGCCACCCTCAATCAGGGCCGCTGGGGCATGGTGACCTGGCCGAGCGAACTCGGCGGGCGCGGCTGCGACCTGATCGAGTGGCTGATCTTCGAGGAAGAGTATTACCGCGCTGGCGCCCCGGCGCGGGTCAACCAGAACGGCATCTTCCTGCTCGGCCCGACCCTGATGGAATTCGGCACCGAGGAACAGAAGGCGCGCTTCCTGCCGCGCATGGCCACCGGCGAAGACATCTGGGCCCAGGGCTGGTCCGAGCCGGGTGCCGGTTCCGACATGGCGGCGATCCGCGCCAAGGCCGAGCGGGTCGGCGATAACTACATCCTCAACGGCCAGAAGACCTGGTCGACCCGCGCCGTCTGGGCCGACTGGCTGTTCGGCATCTTCCGCACCGACCCGGAGTCCAGTCGTCACCACGGCCTGACCTTTATCCTCCTGCCGCTGAACAGCCCGGGTATCACCGTGCGGCCGATTGCCCAGCTCAACGGCCTGCCGGGTTTCGCCGAAATCTTCTTCGACGACGTCGAGGTGCCGGCGGCCAACGTGCTCGGCGGCGAGGGCCGTGGCTGGCACGTGGCCATGTCCACCGCCGGCTTCGAGCGCGGCCTGATGCTGCGTTCGCCGGCGCGTTTCCAGGAAACCGCGCGGCGCCTGGTCGAGCTGTACCTGGCCAACCGCGAGCAGGCCGACCAGGACCCGGCCATAGGCGAGGCGGTGATGCGCGCCTACCTGGATGCCGAGGCCTACACCCTGGCCACCTATATGACCGCCTCGAGTCTGGGCAAGGGCGGCAAGATCGGCCCGGAATCCTCGACCAACAAGATTTTCTGGTCGGAGCTGGACCAACGCATGCACGAGACCGCCATGAGCATCCTCGGCCTGCGCGGCGAGCTGCTGCCCGAGGCGCCGGACGCCGGCGCGGTCGGCCACTGGCTGGACGGTTTCCTGTTCGCCCAGGCCGGGCCGATCTACGCCGGCACCAACGAAATCCAGCGCAACATCATCGCCGAACGCATGCTCGGCATGCCGCGCGCCTGAGGAGCAGACCATGGACTTTAGCTTTAGCCAGGATCAACTGCTGTTCCAGGCCAACGTCAGGAGCTTCCTGACCAACGAGGTCACCCCCGAGCGCATCCGCGAACTCTGGCAGACCGATAGCGGGCGCAGCGACGAGCTGTGGGCGCAGCTCGCCGAGCTGGGTCTGACCGCCCTCAGCGTGCCGGAAGCCTACGGCGGCCTGGGCATGAGCGAGCTGGACTTCGTCCTGCTGGCCCAGGAATGCGGTTATGCCGGGTTGGCCGAGCCGCTGGTGGACACAGTGCTGCTCGGCGTGCCGCTGCTCAGTGGTCTGGGCGACGAGCAACTGGAGCTGCAGAGCGACTGGCTGAGCCGCGTCGCCGAGGGCCGTGCGCGCCTGGCGGTGGGCCAACCGGGCCATCCGCTGGTGAGCGATGCGCACGTCGCCGACCTGCTGCTGTTGCCCCATGGCGACGAGGTGCACGCGCTGCCGCGCGCGGCGGTGCAACTGACCCGCAACCAGTCGGTGGACCCCAGCCGCCAGCTGTTTCGCGTCGACTGGACGCCGACTGCCGCCACCTGCGTGGTCAGTGGCGAACGGGGCCGCGCGCTGTGGGCGCAGAGCTGCAATCGCGGCGCCCTGGGCACGGCGGCGCAGTTGCTCGGCCTGGCCAAGCGCATGGTCGACCTGGCGGTGGACTACAGCTTCGAGCGCAAGCAGTTCGGCAAACCGGTCGGCTCCTTCCAGGCGGTCAAGCACCTGATGGCCAACGTCGCGGTCCACATCGAGTTCGCCAAGGGCCCGCTGTACCGCGCCGCCTACGCGGTCAGCGAGGATCAGCCGGGGGCGGCGGTGCAGGTTTCCCACGCCAAGCTGGCCTGCGCCGAGGCCGCCTTGCTGGCGGCCAAGCATGCCATCCAGGTGCATGGCGCCATGGGTTACACCTGGGAGGTCGACCTGCAGCTGTTCATGAAACGCGCCTGGGCCCTGGACAAGGTCTGGGGCGACCGCGGCTGGCACAAGGCGCGGGTGCGCGAGGCGCTGTTCGGCGGCGAGCTCCCCCTCGGCGCCGGCAACACTTTCTGACCCTCACCCCAACCCTCTCCCGGAGGGAGAGGGAGCAGTCAGTGCCATGGTCAATCCCTGCGCCGGCCGCTTGTCTCCCCTCTCCCTCCGGGAGAGGGGC
>JBFJZP010000100.1:0-8079 GCA_041622095.1 Burkholderiaceae bacterium
ACCTGGTCCCAGCCATCATGCGTGAAAGCCGATTCGTAGACCGCACCGACCACCTGGATCGCCGCCTGCATGTAGGTGATCGACTTGCGGTCGACCCGGTAATACACGCCCAGCTTGTTGGCATTGGCGCGCTGCGCGTAACCGTAGCGCGGCTGGGTGGTCGCACCGTTGTATGGCCAGTCACTCTCCAGGCAGACGCCATGGTTGAACCAGCCCTTGAGTGCGCCGCGGCAACTCGAGCCTTCATAGTCCTCGCCGGCGTACTCGTCATACCGGCGCGCGAAGTTGTACAACATGCGCGGACTGACCGATTCCATGCGTGGCGCAAACTCGGCCTTGCGCCAGCGCAGGTAGTTGATGACACAGGCCAGTCCGAAACCGGTGCAGGCACCCTCCCGGCCCTGGTCCAGGATCAGCCCGCACTTTCCATACGTCGGCAGCAAGCTGCGCACGTCGACATCGAGCGGAAACCGGTCCAGCAGGCCACGCGGCGGCGGGGTGTACTCGCGGTCGCGCAGGTCGACCGGGTCCTTGCCGACGTTGAGCTTGCGTGTGGCGATCGGGGTGGTGTCGGCAGTTGCAGCGGCAGCGGCACCAGCACGCCCTGCGCCGACGCGCGGTGTAGGCGCCATGGCGGACGGCTCCGGCCAGACCTGATCGGCCCGGATGAACACGTCCCGGAACCGGTCCAGCCCGTGGCGGCTGCGATTGACCATCCGGCGCGCCAGCGCAAACCGCCCGTCCAGCAAAGCGGCACGCAGGCCATCGGCGCTATCGGACAGGAACTGCGCCAGCAGCATCGCTGCCACCTCGGGCGCGTTGGCCAGATCCGGACGGGCTATGAGGTCCAGGCCCAGGCTCGCGCCATATCGCTGGTAGTGGGCGCGACCGGTCAGCTGGACAAAACCGCGTCCCTTGAAACGCGCGCCGTCGCCAGGCTGGTTATTGCCCAGGTCGCGCCGACCGTCATAGGCTGAAAAAGGCGCTTGGCCAGAACGGGTGTTGAGTTGCGACTGCATCTCCGCGATGGGCAGAAACCCTTCGCTCTCCGCCCGGATGATGCCCAGTGCGGCGCAAATCATCACCCGATCGCGCAGGCCGCAACTGTCCAGTGCGGCGGCCACATAGGGCAGGTAACGCTCGATATTGGCCGGCTTGGTCGCAGGAAACAGCGGGCGCACATGTTCCGTATCGAGGGCGACGGCCATTGGTGCCGACCTGCGCAGGCCCAGCACGGATTGACAACGCGGACCCATCACCCCGTCGGCAATCAGCCCGACACCGGCCTGCCAGCGCCGCACTGCCGCCTCGACGTCGGCATCGAGTACATCGCCACGCGCCAGACCGGCAAATTCGCCGGCGTCCGCGCCGAGCTGGCGTGCCAGTTCCCGGCGCAATCGACGGATCTGCGCGCCCCGGTCTCCCCGAACCCATAGTTGTTGTGCCATTGCCGCTCCCGATGTGTGACCTCTGCCGCGGTGCGCCGCCCACCGTACAGCGGCCCGAATGCGACGTCAAGAGACCCGCGCCTGCGAGCCGGTCACTGTGCCGGCCGCTGCAGCCAACGCGACGGGTGCCTAGAATTCACCGGATGGCGTCGCTCCATCTGCAAGCCCCTGCAATGCGGCGCCCGACTCGCTCCGCCCAACCGCCATGCGCTGGATTCTCATCATGACCACCCTGCTGCAACTGGCCGCCTGCACGCAGCCGCCGTGGCCGCGCGGGACGATGGAGGAGCTTTTTCCGCAAGCCGCGGTACGCCCCGAACTGGTGACCGAGCGTCGTGGCGTGGTGGATCTGCAGGTGGCGCGCACCAGCGGCCAGGGAGACACGCCGATCCTGTTCGTCCATGGTTCACCCGGCAGCTGGACGTCGTGGGCCCGTTTCCTGGATGATCCCGCGCTGGCCGGATTCGGGCCGCGCATTGCCATGGACCGGCCGGGTTTCGGCGGTTCGACTGCGGCCGGTGTGATGCCCGATCTGCGCCGCCAGGCGGCGCTGCTGGCCACGCTGATCCCGCCAGGTCCGCCGGCCATTCTGGTCGGCCATTCGCTCGGCGGCCCCTTGATCGCCTGGATGGCGCTGGACCATCCGGAGAAAGTCTGCGGCGCCTTGATGCTGGCCGGATCGATGGCGCCGGCGCTGGAGGCGCCACGCTGGTACAACCGGCTGGCGGACAACTGGCTGGCGCGGCGCATCCTGTCGCCGGCGATGAGCCGCTCCAACCATGAAATGATGGTGTTGCAGGCCGAACTGGAAAAACTCGACGCCGCACTGCCGCTGCTGCAACGCCCGATCATCGCGATGCAGGGCGACCAGGATCCGCTGGTCGACCCCCGCACCGCCGACTATCTGGCCCAGCGCGCGCCGCCGAGCTGGCTGCAGGTGAACCGGCTGCCCGGCAAGGACCACTTTTTCTTGTGGACCGAACCGCAGTCGGTGGTCGAGCAGATCCACCGGCTGCGCTGCTCCGCCGCCGGATGATCCGCGTCAGGGCGCGATGCGCTCCAGATTGCCCATGTAGGGCCGCAGCACCTCGGGCACGGTGACCGAGCCGTCGGCGTTCTGGTAGTTCTCCAGCACCGCCACCAGCGCACGGCCGACCGCCAGGCCGGAGCCGTTGAGCGTGTGCACCAGCTCGTTCTTGCCCTGGGCATTCTTGAACCGGGCCTGCAAGCGGCGCGCCTGGTAGGCCTCGCAGTTGGAGACCGAGCTGATCTCGCGGTAGGTGTTCTGCGCCGGCAGCCAGACCTCCAGGTCATGGGTGCGGGTGGCGCTGGGCCCCATGTCGCCAGTGCACAGCGCCATCACCCGGTACGGCAGGCCGAGGCGCTGCAGGATCGTCTCGGCATGGCGCGTCATGTCTTCCAGCGCCTGGTAGCTCTGCTCCGGATGCACGATCTGCACCATCTCGACCTTGTCGAACTGGTGCTGGCGGATCATGCCGCGGGTGTCGCGCCCGTAGCTGCCGGCCTCGGAGCGGAAACACGGCGTGTGCGCGGTCAGCCGCATCGGCAGCGCCGACTGCGCCAGCACCTCGTCGCGCACGAAGTTGGTCAGCGGCACCTCGCTGGTCGGTATCAGGTACAAGGCGGCATCACCCGCGTCTGCGGCCTCCTGGCCCCCCTTCCTGGCGGCAAACAGGTCTTCCTCGAATTTGGGCAATTGGCCAGTGCCGCGCAGGCTGTCGGCATTGACGATGTAGGGGGTGTAGCACTCGGTATACCCGTGCTCCAGCGTCTGCACGTCGAGCATGAACTGGGCCAGCGCCCGGTGCATCCGCGCAATCGGGCCCTTGAGCACGGTAAAACGCGCGCCGGCGAGCTTGACGCCCATGTCGAAATCCAGCCCCAGCGGCGTGCCGACGTCCACATGGTCCTTGACCGGGAAATCCAGCGTCCGCGGCGTGCCCCAGGTGCGCAGGACGACGTTGTCGGCCTCGCTGGCACCTACCGGAACACTGTCGTGTGGCAGGTTGGGAACCGCCAGCAGGATGGACTGCAGCTCGGCCTGCAGCTGGTCCAGGCGTTTGGCCGACGTCTCGAGCTCATCCTTGATCGACGCCACGTCGGCCATCACCGCGTCGACCTCGGTGGTCGCGCCCTTGGACTTGAGCTGGCCGATCTGCTTGCTCAGGCTGTTGCGCCGGGCCTGCAGCTCTTCGGTGCGGGTCTGGATGGTCTTGCGTTCGGACTCGAGCGCGCGAAAGCGCTCGACGTCGAGGAACGGCTGCGGATTTTTGCGCGTCTGCAGGCGGCGGACGGCTTCGTCCAGGTCCTTGCGCAGGAGGTTGATATCTAGCATTCCGCCATTCTAGTGAGGCGCCAGCGCCTTGGCGGTAGATCGGCAGGCGCAGGACCCGGCTATTTGAGGCCTTTGGGCAATGGAAACTTGATGGTTTCCTCGACCCCGGCCAGCCGGCGCACCGATACCGCGCCGAGTTGCTTGATGCGTTCGATCACCTGCTGCACCAGCACCTCCGGCGCCGAGGCTCCGGCGGTCAGGCCCACCCGTTGCCGGCCCTCGAGCCAGTCGGCCCGCAATTCATCGGCGTTGTCGATCATGTAGCTGGCGGCGCCGAGCTTGTGGGCCAGTTCGCGCAGCCGGTTGCTGTTGGAGCTGGTCGGGCTGCCGACCACGATCACCACGTCGACCTGCGGACTCAGCAACTTGACCGCATCCTGGCGGTTCTGCGTCGCGTAGCAGATGTCCTGCTGCTTGGGTTGGCGCACGTTCGGGAAACGCGCCTTGACGGCGGCGGCGATCTCGGCCGCGTCGTCGACGCTGAGCGTGGTCTGCGTCACCACCGCCAACCTGTCCGACTGGGCCGGCTGCACCCGCGCCACGTCTGCGACATCCTCGACCAGGTGGATACCGCTGTCCAGCTGGCCCATCGTGCCCTCGACCTCCGGATGGCCCTTGTGGCCGATCATGATGAACTCGTACCCTTCGCGGTGCAGCTTGGCCACCTCCACGTGAACCTTGGTCACCAGCGGGCAGGTGGCGTCGAACACATGAAAACCGCGCGCGCGCGCCTCGGCCTGCACCGCGCGGCTTACGCCATGCGCGGAGAACACCAGCGTCGCTCCGGGCGGCACATCGTCCAGGTCCTCGATGAAGATCGCACCCTTCGTCTTCAGGTCGTTGACCACATAGGTGTTGTGCACGATCTCGTGTCGCACATAGATCGGTGCGCCGAATTTCAGCAGCGCCCGCTCGACGATCTCGATTGCGCGATCGACACCGGCGCAGAAACCGCGTGGCTCGGCCAGGATGACTTCGGACAGGCTGGGTGAAGCTTGGCTCATGGATTCATTTTTGCGCAAGGCAATGGTTTGCCGCAAGGCATGGGAGTGGGCGAACGATTCACAACACGCCAATCAGCTGGACTTCGAAAACGACGCTTTGTCCCGCCAGCGGATGGTTGAAATCGAACAATACCGCCTGGCTGCCCTGCCCGTCGCCGACCTGCACCACCGCGCCGGCATAACTGCCCTGGCCGTCCGGGGTCGGGAACTGGACCACGTCACCGACGTTGTAGGCCTCTGCATGATCGCCCAGCTTGTCCAGCAAGGCACGCGCCACCCATTGCTGCATGTCGGCCTGGCGCTCGCCGAATGCCGCGCCCGGCGGCAACTCGAAGCGGGCGCGTGTGCCCTCCTCCATGCCCAGCAGGCATTGCTCGACCGCCGGCGACAACTCGCCCGAACCCAGCGACAGGGTCGCCGGCTTGCCGTCGAAGGTGTTGATGATGTCGCCGTGCGGGCCGGCCAGCCGGTAATGCAGGGTCAGGAAGGAGCCGGGCTCGACGCGAGGTAGTGTGGTGGACATGAAGCGGATCCGTTGAAGCCCCGATTGTAGGAAACCCGGGCATCGGGCCACTATGCATGCGCCCGCACCCAGTCGGCGCACCGGACATAGGTCCGGCACCAGGCCGCTCAAGCGGATAGCGGCGACAATGCCGACGTGACGCCGCAAGAACCGGAGACGGTTGCCGGCATCGGACAGCAGCCGTTCGCGGACACCATCCGCCGCCAGCCCCGATGTCCGGCCGATCCAGCGCGTGGCGGAAACGGACAGCCGACATGAACCTCCATCAGCCGGGCAGACAGCCCTTCGCGACCACAGCACCAGCCACTGCCGCAGCGCATCCCCCCAAGGCATCATGCGCAAGAACGCGGGACGCGCACATCACATCGAGAATCCGGGCAACGCGCCGGTCGCTGCAGGCCGGGCACCGGGGTCGCAGCTGCGACGCCGCGGCACATACCTACCGGTCCATCCCGCTTCCGTCGATGACACTCAAAGATCTGCCTGAGGCAAGCCGGCCGCGCGAAAAACTGCTGTCGCGTGGCGCCAGTGCACTCAGCGATGCGGAACTGCTGGCGGTATTGCTGCGGACCGGTATCCGGGGCAAGGGCGTATTGCAGATGGCCGACGAATTGCTGCAGGCGGGCCGTGCAAACGCTACGTGCCAGCCGGGGTTCGACGGCATTGCCGGGCTGCTCAACGCGACGCCGACCGAGCTGAAACGCGTCAAGGGCCTGGGCCCGGCCAAACGCGCCGAATTGCTGGCGGTGCTCGAACTGGCCCGACGCGCGCTGGCACAACAGTTGCGCCAGCGCGCGGTGTTCACATCACCTGGTGCGGTCAAGGACTATCTGCAGCTGCACCTGGCAGCCCGGGCCCATGAAGTGTTTGCGGTGTTGTTTCTGGACGTCCAGAACCGTTTACTGGCGATGGAAGAGATGTTTCGCGGCACCTTGACGCAGACCAGCGTCTACCCGCGCGAAGTCGTGCTGCGTGCGCTGCACCACCAATGCGCCGCAGTCGTGCTGGCGCACAACCACCCCAGCGGCTCGGTCCAGCCCTCGCGGGCCGACGAGGCGCTGACGCAGACACTCAAGTCAGCGCTGGCGCTGGTCGACGTACGGGTGCTCGACCATGTCATCGTGGCCACCGGGCAATCGCTGTCGATGGCCGAGCGGGGCCTGGTATGAAGCCGCCGTACAAGCCGGTGCGTTCGCTGGCCGACCTGAAACAGGTCAAGCAACAGATCGCGGAGCAGGCCAAGGCGCTGGCCTTGCTGCAACAACAGCAAGCGGCAGCGCACAAACGCCAGGCCAGCGCCAGCGAGCTGTTCCAGCGTGCAGCCGGCGCGGTGACGCTGCTGCCGGACAGGCGGCGCGCGCATCTGGGCGGGCTGCCGCCAACGCCGGTGCCGCGCCAGCGCCTGCTCGACCAGCAGGCGGTGCTGGTCGAGGCGATCAGCGACGAATTCGACGTCAGCACCTTGCTCGACATCGACGACCAGCTGAGTTTTCGCCGTCCGGGCATCGGCACCGACGTGACGCGCAAGTTGCGCCAGGGGCACTGGAGCATCCAGCGCCAACTCGACCTGCATGGCCTGCGCAGCGACGAGGCACGCACCCAGCTCGGCCTGTTCGTGCGCCAGGCCCAGCAACATGGCATCCGCTGTGTGCGGGTGGTGCACGGCAAGGGCCTGGGCTCCCCCGGCAAGGCGCCGGTGCTCAAGAACAAGGTGTTTGCCTGGCTGGTGCAGAAGAACGAGGTACTGGCCTTCGTGCAGGCCCGGCCGGCCGAGGGTGGTGCCGGCGCACTGGTGGTGCTGCTGCAGCCTGGTGCTTGACCGGCCCGGGCCGGCTTGCTCTAATGGTTTTGCAACTACCGCAGGAGGGCGCGCAATGAAGGACTTTTCACTGGCGTCGCGCATGCTGACCTTGCGTGGCGAGTTCTACCCGACCGGATTCATGTTCGTGATGGTGCCGACTCTCGACGACGCGCGCAAGATCGAGCGTGAACTGCTGACCATCCATGTCGGCGGCGACGATGTGTTGCTGCTGACCGACCAGGTGGTGCTGGACCAGGTGGTGCCGACCGCGGCCCACCATGGCGACACCATGCCGTCGGTCGGCTTCGAAAGCGCGGTCGTGCGCCAATACCGCGATCTGGCGCTGAAAGGCCACCACGCGCTGATGATCAAGGCCGGATCTGCCGACCATACGGAAAAGGTGATGCAGATCGTGCGCAAGTTTCCGTTTTCGATTGCCGAGAAATACCGCTATCTGGTGATCGAGGACCTCACCTAGGTGCACGCACCTGGCCTGGCAGCACGGCGGGCCGGGTCCGCGTCAGTGAAGCGCCGACCGTATGCCCGCGCGGATCTTTCGGGGCGGCGGGTAGCGTGATGTGCCAGCCTAGAATGCGGCCATCCTCCGCCGAGACCGCGCAACCATGCACTGGCTTGAAAGATTCCTGAAGATACCGGATCTCGATCCAGCGGTGCAAAAGAGCTTCCGGCGCGAACAACTGAGCGAACTCACGCTGCCGCTGGCCACCAGCCTGATGGAGGGTGGTTTCGTGTCGGTGGTGGCGGCCAAGGCCTTCGACGTCGAACCCTGGGTGATTGCGGTGATATCGGCCGCGCCGATGTTCGGCAACCTGTCGAGCTTCTTCTGGACCCGTATCGCATCCGGCCGATCCAAGGTGCCGATGATGGTGACACTGCAGATGCTGGTGTTGCTGTGCGTGGTCGCGATCGCGCTGAGCCCGCGTTCG
>JBFJZP010000101.1:0-8069 GCA_041622095.1 Burkholderiaceae bacterium
ACCGACAAAAAGCCCGGCTTCTCCGACATGGTCGGCCGCGCCAAGTGGGATGCCTGGAACGGGCTCAAGGGCACGTCGCAGGACGACGCCATGCAGCAATACATTGACCTGATCGACGAACTGAGCTGACATCGCCGGCGGTACCACACCGGACGCTGCCGCATCCGCGGACATGCGCTGAAGCAGCCGGCCGCCGTGCTCAGGCCGCCTCGCCGCTGACCACGCCCCGCGCGCGCAAGGCCTCGATCTGCGCCTCGGTCAGCCCGACTTCGCGCAACACCGCCACCGTGTCCTGGCCCAGGCGCGGCGCATTGCGCCGGTGCGCGCCGGGCGTCAACGACAGCTTGGGCACGAATCCCGGCACCGCGACCAGGGTTCCGTCATCGAGTTGCACCTGCGACAACATGCCGCGCGCCGCATAGTGCGGATCGGCGGCGATATCGGCGATGGTGTAGATCCTCCCCGCAGGAACCGCAGCCTTCTCCAGTGCCTGCAGCACCTGATCCGACGGCATCCGGGACGCCCAGTCACCGATGGCCGCATCGATCTCCTGCACCCGGGCAACCCGGCCGGCGTTGTCGGCCAGCGCCGGGTCCTGCCCCAGGTCTTCACGGCCGATCGCCTGCATCAGGCGCTTGAAGATGCTGTCGCCATTGCCGGCGATGATGGCGTAGGAGCCGTCGCTGCACTGGTAGGCATTGGTCGGCGCAATACCGGGCAAGGCGCTGCCGGAGGGCTCGCGCACCGCGCCAAACACGCTGTATTCGGGCAGCAGGCTCTCCATGCAGTTGAACACCGCCTCGTACAAGGCCACGTCGATGACCTGGCCCAACCCCTTGGGCGCGTCGGCGCTGACGGTCTTTTGCCGATGCTGCAAGGCCATCAGGATGCCGATCACGCCGTGCAGCGACGCCAGCGTGTCGCCGATGCTCACCCCCACCCGTACCGGCACCCGGCCCGGCTCGCCGGTCAGATGGCGCAGCCCGCCCATGGCTTCGGCGACCACGCCAAATCCCGGCCGGTCGCGGTACGGCCCGGTCTGCCCGTAACCGCTGATGCGCAGCATGATCAGCGCCGGATTGGCCGCCTGCAGCGCCTCCGGGCCCAGACCCCAGCCCTCCATCGCCCCCGGGCGAAAGTTCTCGATCAGCACATCCGCCTGCGCCGCAAGCTTGCGCACGATCTCCTGTGCATCGGCCTGGCGCAGGTCCAGCGCCACCGAGCGCTTGTTGCGCGACTGCACCTGCCACCAAACCGAGGTGCCGTCCTTGAGCAAGCGCCATTTGCGCAGCGGGTCGCCACCGCCGCGGCTGGCGTCCCCGGCCGGCGCCGGCGCCTCGATCTTGATCACGTCAGCGCCAAAATCGGCCAGTGTCTTGGCCGCAAACGGACCGGCGATCAGCTGGCCCAGCTCCAGCACCCGCAAGCCGGCCAGGGGTCCGCAAGCGGGTGATGTCATGACTTGCGGGTCGCCTTCTTGGCAGCCGCCTGTTTGGGCGCAGCCTCGGAGGACGCCAACATCTTGTTGAGCATCTCGGTGATCTCCGCCTCGATCCGGTCCTTGAACGCGCCGACCAGGAAACCGAGCTTGGCATCGAGTTCGAACTTGTCCTTGGTCACCTGCAATTCACCCTTGACGCCGGAGCGGCTGAAGCTGACCCGGTCGGCGCTGCGCCCCTCCTCATAGGTGCATTGCATGCCCAGTTCGCTTTCAACCTGTTCAGCCCAGTTGAACGCAATCTTGCGCGCCTGTGCAAGCCCCAGCGCATGTTCACGCTCGATGTGCAGATCTGCCACGATGTTCTCTCCGGTTCCGGTTATGGGCTCAAGGACTTGAGCACCTGTTGACGCTCGCCCGACGGCAGGTCGGCGATGCGCTGCACTGCATGATAAAACGCGCCCCAGTTGCGCCCCTCGCGGGCGAACAAGGCCTCGAACTGCGGTACCAGCTCGTCATATGCCGCCTGCGCCCCCAGGCTGGCGTTGTTCGCGTTGGCCACCCAGGCATCGTAGCCGGCAAAACCGCCCCATTGCTGCTTGAGCTGCGCGTAGTCGTCGCGAAAGGCCTGCATCACCGAATGCTTGCGCGCCCGCATTTCCGCATCCGGCAGGCCGCCCGATTGCGCATAAAGCTGTTGCAGCCGGGAGCGGGTCGCCAAGGTCAGGGCACGAAAGGCGCGCCGGCGGGTATCCAGGTCCGCGTATTGCGCGCGGGCCTCCGCCGACGCCTCGCGCTGCAACCAGAGCGCGCCACCCAGCCGCTCGACCGCGGTGGCGAAGGATTCGTTGAACATGGTGTCGTCGCGCGCATACAGCACCTGGTGCGCCAGCTCATGGAACAGCAGCCGAGCGAGCTCGCCTTCCGGGTAATGGATGAAGGTGTTCAGCAACGGATCGCCACCGGCCCAGTTCATCCAGCCCAGCGTCGAATATGCCGGCACGCCGTAGACACTGACCTCCAGCCCCTCGGACTGCAACTGCGCCGCCAGGCGACGCGCCTCGGCCTCGTCGAAATAACCGCGGTAGGACACGCAACCGAGCACCGGGAAACACCAGTTCTTCAGCGTCAGCGAAAAGGGCGGCGCAGCCACGACATTCCAGACCACGGCTTTGCGCTGCAGATCCGCATAACGGTGGTAACTCGCGTTGTCCGGCAGCGCCAGCTCGGTCACGGCAAAGGCGCGCATGCGACGGGCCAGCTCCAGCCGCTGGCGCAATGCGGCCGGGACCTGCGGGTCGGCCAGCCAGGCCTCGACCGGCCGGGACGCCTGCATCAGCTGCAGGTGCCCGCTGACCGACTGCCAGTAGTAACGCGTATCCGCACAGCCGGCCAGCAAGCCCAGCACCGCCACGCCGAGCATGCCGCGCACCGCCAGGCGCCGACCTCTGGCAAGCCATGCCCCGAACCGGAAAACATCTCCCATCCGTATTGCCATGTCCGGATTGTGCGGGAAGCCGGCCGCGCGCGGAAACGGCGCGGCAAGTCCCGGCATTCGCCAATGGCGCGACAAAGGTTTATGCTGCAGTCAGATGCTACGCCTGACCCAAGCCCCTAACCTCGCGATCGCCACCTTGTGGTCCGATGCCCTGAACAACGAGGGCATCAGTGCCAATGTGCAGCGTCAGTTCCTGGTTGGCGTCGCCGGCGGGTTGCCGCCGGACCAATGCCTGCCCGAGATCTGGATCACCTACCCGCAGCAGGAGGAACGGGCGCGCACCTTGTTGCACGATCTGCAGCATGTGCCGCAGCAGCGCTGGTTGTGCAGTTGTGGCGAGATGATCGAAGGCGGGTTCGAGCAATGCTGGAACTGCCAGGCACTGATGCCACGCTGACCTCGGTTTGAGGCCTATTGCGCTGCAGCCCGCGCGCGGGCTGCGCTGTGGTTCACCCCAGCGTATCCGCCACCCGATGACGGGGCCGGTAACCCAGCAGGCGCGTCGCCTTGGCATGGCTGATCAAGGACTGCGCACCTTCCAGGCCCTCGCCTGCGATCGGCACGTCCGGATAGTGGCTTGCGAGCAGCTCGCGCGAGTCGCGCCCGGTCCAGTTGTCCTGCGCGGTGATGAAGAAAGCCTGGTGGGGAGTGTCAAGTTCGGCCTCGAGGGCCAGTCGATGTGCCATCGCCACATCACGCGCATCGACGAACGCCCACAGGTTCTTGGTCCAGTTGGCAAAGTCGGTCACCAGCGACCGGTAGAAGGCGCGCTGTGACGCCTCCGGCAACCAGATCCATGGCGCACGCAGACAGACCGTCTGCATGCGGTAGCGGGCGCTGTAGGTCTGGCAGATCTGCTCGCAGACGACCTTGCTCAGGCCATAGGGGTCCTGCGGGCGGCTCGGGTGCTGCTCATCCACCGGAACATACAAGGGCGCCATCGCATGGGTCGCGAATGCAAAACCCAGCGTCGACTCGCTGGACGTCATGACGAACCGGTCGATACCGTTTTGCGCCGCCGCCTCCAGCACATTGAACGTGCCGTTGACATTGACATCGAACACCTGCTTGGCCGGGTCGTTGAGCGGGTGCGGAATACCTGCCACATGCACCACCGCGTCGTAACCCTGCAGCGCACGCGTCACCGCCGGCAGGTCCAGCACGTCGACCGGGTGGAACTGCGCGCCGTCGCGCTGCGGCGCAACCCGATCCAGCACACCGACCCGGTAGCCATGTTGCAGCAGCTCGTCCACGACATAGCGGCCGACCGCACCGGAGCCGCCGGTGACCAGGATCCGCGAAGCCTTGGCCATCATGGGGCGCGTCAATCGGGCAAGACCGCGGTGACCTCGATCTCGACCTTGGCGCGTTGCTCGACCAGCGCCGCCACCTGCACGCAGCTCATCGCCGGGAAATGGCGTCCGATCACTTCCCGGTAGGCGGCACCGAGCTCCTTGAGCCGGGCGTTGTATTCGACCCGGTCGACGATATACCAGGTCATCCGCACCATATGCGAGGGGTCCGCGCCGGCCTCGTGCAGGACGGCGACGATGTTGCGCAGCGCCTGGGCCGTCTGCGCGATGAAGTCGTCGGACTCGAACTGCTGCTGCGCGTTCCAGCCGATCTGGCCGCCGACAAAGATCTGGGTGCCGCGTGCCGCAACGCCATTGGCGTAACCCTTGGCTGGCAGCCATCCCGGCGGTTGCAGTAATTTCATCATGGCGTGTCCTTGAGCTTGAAGCGCTGCAGCTTGCCGGTTTCGGTGCGTGGCAGCGATGCCACGAAGGCCACCTCGCGCGGGTACTTGTAGGGCGCAATCGACGACTTCACATGGTCCTGCAATTGCTTGGCCATGCTCTCGTCGGCGGTGAATTCCGGTTTGAGCACGCAAAAAGCCTTGATGCGCATGCCCCGCTGCGGGTCCGGCAGACCGACCACGCCGCATTCAGCCACTGCCGGATGCAGCAGCAGCGCGTCCTCCACCTCCGGCGCGCCGACGTTGTAGCCCGAGGTGATGATCATGTCGTCGTCACGGGCCTGGTAGTAGAAATAGCCGTCCGCGTCCTGCCGGAACGCGTCGCCGGGATAGTTCCAGCCGTCGCGCACATAGTTCGCCTGGCGTGCGTCGTCCAGGTATTTGCAGCCGGTCGGACCGATCACCGCCAGCTTGCCGACCTCGCCCAGCGGCACTTCGACACCGGCCTCGTCGACCACCTTGGCGGTGTAACCCGGCACCACCTTGCCGATGGCGCCGACCCGCACCTGGTCCGGTGGCGAGGACACGAAGATATGGAACATCTCGGTGGCGCCGATGCCGTCCAGGATCTCGATGCCGCTGGCCTGTTTCCACAATTGCCGCGTGGCATCCGGCAGGGCTTCGCCGGCACTGACGCAGATCCGCAAAGGGGGTTTGCCCCGCTGCTCCACCAGCGCCTGCAGGTGCGGCGCCATCTGGCGGTAAAAGGTCGGCGCGGTGTAGCAGATCGTCGCGGCCGCGTCGAACATCAACCGGGCCATCGCCTCCGGCGTATAGGCGATACCCGGGAAATACACCGAGGCACCGGCCCACATCGGAAACACCAGCAAGCCGCCCAGGCCGAAGGTGAAAGCCAGCGGCGGAGAGCCCATGACCACATCGTCCGCCGTAGCCCGCAACACATGGCGCGGCCAGGCCTCGCAGGCGGCCAGCACGTCGCGGTGGGTGTGCACCGCGGCCTTGGGCTTGCCGGTGGTGCCGGAGGTGAAGGCCAGCAAGGCGATGTCGGTGGCCGCGGTCGGGCAAGCCGGGAAGTCGCCGGTCTTGTTGGCACATCGTGCCTCCAGGCCATCGGCAGATTGCGAACCTTCGGGCGCATTGAAGCCGACGATCGTCGCCAGCACCGGATGTTGCGCCTGGGCCAGCGTCAGTTCCTGCATCAGCCGGGCGTCGCACAAGGCGACCACCGGCTGCGCCTTGTCGATGATGTCGCCCAGTTCCTTGGCGCGCAGCAGCGGCATCGTCGCCACCGCCACCAGGCCGGCCTTCATCACCGCCAGCAAGGCCAGCGCCATCATGACCGAATTGCCGCCACGCAGCAGCACCCGGTTGCCTGGCAAAAGGCCCAGGTCGTCGACCAGCACATTGGCAATGCGGTCGACCCGCTCCTGGGCCTGCCGGTAGGTCAGCGTCGCGTCGTCCGAGCGCAGCATCGGCCGCGAACCGAAGCCCTTGGCCGGCGCCTTGTCCAGCAGTTCCTCGACCCAGTTGAGTCGCTCCGGAAACACCAGTTCCGGGCGGTCGAAACGCAGCGTCGGCATTTGCGCCGGCGCCGGCAGGCGCTGATGAACAAAACGATCCATCTGGGCGGAAGTCATGTGGCCACTCCTTTGAGTACGGATTTGCCGATGATGAGTTGCTGCACCTCGGTCGCACCTTCGTAGATGCGCAAGGCGCGGATGTCCCGATACAGGCTCTCGACCTTGCTGCCGACCAGCACGCCGCAGCCGCCGTGCATCTGCAGCGCCATGTCGATCACCTTCTGCGCGTTCTCGGTGGCCACCATCTTGGCCATGGCGGCCTGCGCGGTATAGGCCTGGGCCTGCTGCGCGGTGGCGGTACCGACACGGTCACGCAACCAGGCCGCGCGATAGGTCAGCAATGCCGCCGCGTCGACCAGTGCCGCCATGTCGCCGAGCCGGGCCTGCGTCAGCTGGAAGTCGGCCAGGCGCTGCCCGAACATGCTGCGGCCTTGCGCATGGCGCACCGCCTCGTGCAGCGCCCGCCGGGCCATGCCCAGCGCCGCGCCGGCCACCGAGGCGCGGAAGATGTCCAGTGTCTGCATCGCCAGCTTGAAGCCGCCGTCGCGTTCGCCCAACTGCGCGCTGGCCGGTATGCGGCAGGCTTGCAGACGCACGGTAGCCAGCGGATGCGGCGCCATCACCTGCAGATGTTCCGAGTCGTCCAGGCCCGGGTTGTCGGCGTCGACGATGAACGCGGTGATGCCACGCGTACCGCGGGCCATGTCGGTCTTGGCGAACACGCAGTAGTAGTCGGCGATGCCGCCGTTGCTGATCCAGGTCTTGACGCCATCGAGCACGACCGTCTCGCCATCGACCGCCGCGCTTGTCGTCATCGCGGCCACATCCGAACCGGCCTCGGGTTCGCTGAGCGCAAACGCCGCGATCTTGTCGCCACGCGCGACCGCCTGCAGGTAAGTCTCCTGTTGCGACCGGGTTCCTGCCAGCGTGATCGCGCCACTGCCCAGGCCCTGCATCGCGAACGCAAAGTCGGCCAGCGGCGAATGAAACGCCAGCGTTTCGCGCAGGATCACCAGCGCGCGCGAATCGAGTTGCGCCAGCGCGCCGCCAAACGCCTGCGGAACGCAATAACGCAACCAGCCGGCATCGCCGAGTTGGCGCACCCACTGCCGGCAGGCGGCCCGGTCGTCGGATTCGTCGATCTGCTGCGTCGGCACCCAGGCCACCAGTTGCTCCGCCAGCGCCTGGTGCGCCGGATCAAAAAACGGCAATGCGTATTGCGTGGTCGACGCTGCCATGGCTCAGTCCCCCGCAAAGACCGGCTTGGCTTTGGCCGCGAAGGCCTCATAGGCCCGTTTGAAATCCTGGGTCTGCATGCAGATCGCCTGCGCCTGGGCTTCGGCCTCGACCGCCTGCTCGATCGTCATCGCCCACTCCTGCTGCAGCATGGTCTTGGTCATGCTGTGCGCAAAGGTCGGGCCGGCGGCCAGCTCGGCAGCAAAGCGCTGCGCATGGGCCAGCAGCTCGGCCGGCTCGACCAGCGCGTTGAAGAAACCCCAGGCCAGCCCCTCCTGCGCGCTCATCGCCCGGCCGCTGAACAGCAATTCGCTGGCGCGGCCCTGGCCGATCACCCGCGGCAACAACGCGCAGGCGCCCATGTCGGCACCGGCCAGGCCGACCCGGGTGAACAGGAAAGCGGTGCGGGTGGCCGCGGTGCCGTAACGCATGTCGCAGGCCAGCGCCATCATCGCGCCGGCGCCGGCGCAGATGCCGTCGATCGCGCCGATCACCGGCTGCGGGCAGTTGCGCATGGTCTTGACCAGGTCGCCGGTCATGCGGGTGAACTCCAGCAGTTCGGGCATGCGCATCTTCGTCAGCGGCCCGATGATCTCGTGC
>JBFJZP010000102.1:0-8061 GCA_041622095.1 Burkholderiaceae bacterium
ACCAGCACCAGCGGCGGCCGGCCGGGGCGGCTTTCGCCCCAGCAGCGGACATGGTATTGCAGGCCGCGCACCGGGACCCGGATGCTGCGCGAGGGGCGTTTGACTTGGTACATTAAGCCCATCATAAGGAGACAGTCCGTGCCACGCAGTCAAGCAAATGACAGGTCGGCCGCCGCGCCGCAGCCAGACCACTACCTGGCCATGCACAGCCGGTTCGGCTGGAAGGTGCCGGAGCGCTTCAACATGGCGCAGGTCTGCTGTCGCCGCTGGGCGTCCGACCCGGCCGGCGCGGGGCGCGTCGCCATCCTGGCCGATGGCAGCGGCTTGACACCACGATCCCATAGTTATGCCGAGTTGCAGGCGGCCAGCAACCGCCTGTCGAACGCATTGGCCGTGCTCGGGGTGCAGCGGGGCGACCGGGTGGCGATCGTGTTGCCGCAGTGTTTCGAAACCGCCGTCGCCTACATGGCGGTGTTGCAGATGGGTGCGGTCGCGATGCCGCTGTCGATGCTGTTCGGCCCCGAGGCGCTGGATTTCCGGCTGCAGAACAGCGAGGCGGTGGCCGCAATTTGTGATGCGGTGGCGATCGATGCGCTCGAGTCGGTGCGCTCCAACTGCCCCTTGCTGGAGTCGGTGATTCGGGTCGGAGCCCATGCCAGCGACCGTAACCCGGAGTTCGCGTCGGTGCTGGCCCAGCAGCCGGAACATTTCAAGCCCTGCGACACCCGCGCCGACGAGGCGGCGGTGCTGATCTATACCAGCGGCACGACCGGCCAGCCCAAGGGCGCACTGATCGCGCACCGCGGCCTGATCGGAAACCTGAGCGGTTTTGTCTGCAGCCAGAACTGGTTCGGTTTCGATCCGGCGCGTCCGGGCTCCGAATCGCAGGCGGTGTTCTGGTCGCCGGCCGACTGGGCCTGGACTGGCGGCCTGATGGACGCACTGCTGCCGACGCTGTATTTCGGCCGGCCGATCGTGGCATGGAACGGCCGCTTCAGTCCGCAGAGCGCATTCGAGTTGATGGAGCGCCATGCGGTGACGCACAGCTTCATCTTCCCGACCGCACTCAAGGCCATGATGAAGGCTTGTCCTGAGCCGGCGCGGCAGTACCGCCTGTCCTTGCAGGCCATCATGAGCGCAGGCGAGGCGGTGGGCGATGCGGTTTTCGACTATTGCCGTGAGCAGCTGGGCGTCGTTGTCAACGAGATGTTCGGCCAGACCGAGATCAACTACATCGTCGGCAACTGCGCCATGAACGACCAGCGTGACTGCGGCGTCGGCTGGCCTGCCAAGCCCGGCAGCATGGGCAAGGGCTACCCCGGCCATCGGGTCATGGTCATCGACGAGGCCGGCAGGGAGTCCCCGGTCGGCGTGCCCGGTGACGTGGCGGTGAACCGCTTCGACGTGCATGGCCAGCCCGACCCGGTGTTTTTTCTGGGCTACTGGAAGAATCCGGCCGCGACCGCAGCCCGTTTCACCGGCGACTGGTGCCGCACCGGCGACCTGGCCACGCGCGACGCCGACGGCTACCTCTGGTACCAGGGCCGCGCCGACGACGTGTTCAAGGCTGCCGGTTACCGCATCGGTCCGGGCGAGATCGAGAATTGCCTGGTCAAGCACCCGGCGGTGCTCAATGCCGCGGTCGTGCCCAAGCCCGACCCGGAGCGGGGTGCACTGGTCAAGGCCTACGTGGTGCTGACGCCGGAATACGTCGCCCGGCGAAGCGCGCATGCGCAGACGTCGTTCGACGCTACGCTGATCGCGCAGCTGCAGGCCCATGTACGCGGCAAACTCGCGCCGTACGAGTATCCCAAGGAGATCGAGTTCGTCGCCGAGTTGCCGATGACCACCACCGGCAAGGTGCAGCGGCGGGTTCTGCGGCTGCAGGAGGAGTCGCGGGCGGCCGGCGCGAAAGTCTAGACTCGGGGGTCTGTTTTAATGCATCGGAGTTCCATGAAGACGATCCAGCTCGGTCGCAGCGACCTGCATGTCACGCCCATCTGCCTGGGCACCATGACCTTTGGCGAACAGGTGTCCGACGCCGACGCCTTTGCCATCATGGACCGCGCAGTCGAGCGCGGCATCAATTTCTTGGACACCGCCGAGATGTACTCGGTGCCGGCCCGGGCCGAAACCTTTGGCTCCACCGAGCGCATCATCGGCCGCTGGCTGGCCGCCCGGCCGGGCCTGCGCGACAAGCTGGTGATCGCCACCAAGGTGGCCGGCCCGGCGCGTGGCATGGCCTGGGTACGCGAAGGCCAGGGCATGACGGCGGACGACATCCGCCACTCCTGCGAAAAAAGCCTGCGCCAGTTGCAGACCGATGTGATCGACCTGTACCAGATCCACTGGCCGGAGCGCCACGTGCCGACCTTCGGTGCGATGTATTACGAACCGGAGAAGGAGCGCACCACCACCTCGATCCATGAACAGCTCGAGACCTTGTCGGCGCTGGTCAAGGCCGGCAAGCTGCGCCATATCGGCCTGTCCAACGAGACACCGTACGGTGTGCATGAATTCGTGCGGCTGGCGGAGCAGCATGGCCTGGCCCGGGTGGTGTCGATCCAGAATCCGTATTGCCTGATCAACCGCAGTTACGACAACGGCCTTGATGAGACCTGCCACCGGCTGGACGTGTCGCTGCTGGCGTACTCGCCGCTGGGTTTCGGATTGCTGACCGGCAAATACGACCAGAGCGGCATCGAGGGGCCGGACGCGCCGAAGGGCGCCCGCATCGCCAGCTACGAGTCGGTGCGCAAGCAGCGCTGGGGCCGGCCGGAATCGCTCGCCGGCGCGCGCCGCTACAACACGCTGGCACGCGAACATGGCTTGAGCCCGACGCAGTTGGCGCTGGCCTTTTGCTACACCAACTGGCGTGTCGCCAGCACCATCATCGGCGTGACCAGCAGTGCGCAGCTGGACGAATGCCTGGACGCCTGGGGCACCTCACTCAGCGCCGAACTGCGGACGCAGATCGACGCGATCCGCTGGGAATTGCGCGATCCGGCGCAATAAGCACCGCGGGACGACGGGGCAGGGCCGATGGCGCGTCGCGAGCATGTGTCGGAGACAGCGGCCACCCGGATGCTGCGCCAGCACAAGGTGGAATTCACCGAGCATCCCTACGAATACCTCGAACACGGTGGTGCCAGCCACAGCGCCGAGGTGCTGGGATTCGACCCGTATACGGTCGTCAAGACGCTGGTGATGCAGGACGAACGGGCCCGGCCGCTGCTGGTGCTGATGCATGGCAACCGCAAGGTCAGCACGCGCAACCTGGCGCGCCAGATCGGCGTCAAGTCGGTCGATCCCTGCCAGCCGGAGGTGGCGAACAAACACAGCGGTTACCTGGTGGGTGGCACCTCGCCGTTCGCGACGCGCCGCGAGATGCCGGTCTATATCGAGCAGACCATCCTGGAGTTGCCGCGGATACTGATCAACGGCGGGCGCCGCGGCTATCTGGTCGGCCTGGCGCCGTCGGTCTGCGTGCAACTGCTGTCGGCGCGGGCGGTGTCCTGCGCGCTGGCAGAATAGCGTCCATCACGGCGCCACCCATGGCGCGACGGAGACCCTGAACCCATGGATGCGTCCAACCCCTTTCTGCCCCTGCTGGCCGTGGTACTTGCCTACCTGGTCGGGTCCTTGTCGTTCGCGGTGATCGTCACCCGGCTGATGGGGCTGAACGATCCGCGCACCTATGGCAGCAAGAACCCGGGGGCGACCAATGTGCTGCGCTCCGGCAACAAGTCCGCGGCGGTGGTGACGCTGCTGCTCGATGGTGCCAAGGGCTGGCTGCCGGTGATGCTGGTGGCACGCTACGGTGCGGCCTATGGCCTGTACGAGGGCACGCTGGCCATGGTCGGGCTGGCTGCGTTTCTCGGCCATCTGTTTCCGGTTTTTTTCCGCTTCCAGGGCGGCAAGGGCGTGGCCACCGCGCTGGGCGTGTTGTTCGGTTTCAACTGGATACTGGGTCTGGCGTGTGCGGCAAGCTGGCTGATCGTGGCGGTGTTTTTTCGCTATTCGTCGCTGGCCTCGCTGGTCGCCGCGGTGTTCGCGCCGGTGTATTACATCTTCGGCGACGGCGTGGCCTGGTATCTGGACAAGAGCGTGCTGCTGGCCCTGGCGGTGATGGCCCTGCTGCTGGTCTGGCGCCATGCGGAAAACATCAATCGGCTGATCAAGGGCACCGAGTCGCGACTGGGCGCCAAAAAGTCCTGATTCCGGTCGCGTCGCGCCGGCCTGCCCCGGTTCAGGACTGCTGGGCCGCGTAGGCGCCCAGGCGCAGGATCAGGTGGTGGTTGAGTCGTACACGCACCATCGCCGCGGCCAGTGCGGCGCGGATCTGCGGGCTGCCGTGTGCGGTGCGGTGCAGGCGCGGTTGTCCCGACAGCAGGCCCTGGTCGTTGAGCACGATGGCCACATGCGGGTGGTTGGGTTTGCTGGAGCGGCGCATCACCACCGCCACCTCGTCGTTGTCGAGCCGCACGAAGGTGCCGGGCGGGCACAAGCCGACGGCGCGGATCATCGCGTGGCCGACTTCGTCCGAATGTTCGCCGTTGTCCTGGATGATCGAGCGCACCGAATCGGTGGCACTGCGCCCGGCGCGTGACTTGCGCGGGCTGATCATCGCGCCATACCGGTCGACTGTTCGCACGATACGCGCCAGCCGGTCGGCCGGCGCCAGCGCGGCCAGCGGCCGGTTGTCCGCGACTTCGTCATGGTGCCGACCGACGATCTCCAGCCACAAGGGATCGGTGACGCCCAGTTCGACCAGCATCTGGCGGCCCAGCGCGGAGTGGGCGCGGATTGCCTGTTGTTGCTCCGGATCGGGCTTTTCCAGCTGGACCGCCAGCGTGTCCTGCAAGGCGGTCATGCCGATATTCATCGTCAGCGCGGCACGCACCATGCTGGTGCGCTCGGCCGGATCGATGTCGAGGTCGATGCCGATCAGGTGGGCCAGCACGGCGCAGACCAGGGCATGGGAGGTGCTGTAGCCCACCGGTGAATTGGCCGCCAGCTGGAACAGCAGGTACAGGCCGGTGTCGGCGTCGCGTGCCAGCAGCGCCTGCATCCAGCGCTCGTATTGCCCGACCCGCTGCACGAATTCCTGTACGCTGGCCGGGCTGCTGAGGATGACGCCCAGGCCGGCCTCGAGGTCGGCCCACAAGCCCAGCAGGTCTTCGTATTCGGTTTCGCTCTCGACGTTCAGTGTCACGTTGCGGGGTCGGAAATGGGGTCTGGCGCGGGGGCGCGGGTCAATAGCGCTTTTCCAGCACCAATTGTTCGTTGTTGCGGGTCATCTGAAAGCGCGTCAGGTAGCTGTTGCCCAGCAGCACGAAGGGCATCGCGATCGGAGTGATCACCGCATCGATGTCGCGCACCTCGACATCGTTCAGCCGCACCGATGACAGCCGGATCTTCCAGCCCGGCACCACACCATTGGCGGTGGACACCTGGACCGGTTGGCCTTGCTTGTATTGCAGGCCGATCCGTTCGGCGTCGCTGACGCTCATGCCGATGGTCGTGGCTCCGGTGTCGACCATGAACTGAACCGGCCGGGAATTGACCAGGCCCTGGGTAAAGAAGTGCCCTTGTGCATCGGCCGACAACACGATGCGGCTGCCCTTGCCGGGAACGATGGGCTGGCCTACGCTGACCGGCGAGTCGCCGACCCGCAAGGTCTGGCGTTGACCGGCGACCTCGAGCACGGCGCTGTTGCCCTGGGTGGAGATGACGCGCACGCCCTTGAAGCTCTCGCCCGGCGCGACGCCCTTGGGTTCGCTGCCGTCGACCACCAGCAAGGCCTTGCTGCCGAGCATGCCCGACAGGCTGACCGCCTGCGCCAGCGCCAGCGGTGTGCACAAGGCGCCGGCCACAGCCGCCCAGGCAACTCGCAGGATCCGGGGGCTGGCCAGCGCGGACACCGGTCTAGTCCCGGAAGTTGTTGAAGCTCAGCGGCAGGTCGGGGATGTCCTTGCGGATCAGGGCCATGGCGGCCTGCAGGTCGTCACGCTTGGCGCCGGTGATCCGCACCGCATCACCCTGGATCGCGGCCTGCAGCTTGAGCTTGCTGTCCTTGATCATGCGCTGGATTTTCTTGGCCACGTCGGATTCGATGCCGTTGCGCACCTTGATCACCTGCTTGACCTTGTCGCCGCCCATTTTCTGCACGTCGCCACGGTCGAGAAAACGCACGTCGACATTGCGTTTCGTGAGTTTGTTGCGCAACACGTCCTCGATCTGGCCGAGCTGGAATTCAGCGTCGCCGATCAGCGTGATGTCTTTTTCCTTGAGCTCGATCGCGGCGGCGGTTCCTTTGAAATCGAAGCGGGTGCTGATTTCCTTGACCGTGTTGTCGACGGCGTTGCGTACTTCCACGAGATCGGCCTCGCAAACCGTATCAAAAGAGGGCATGAGATTACCAATGGCAGTTCATTTCGCATCGAGGGCCGATGCGACAATCCTGTCATGTTAGTCGAGAAAAACGTCCCGCTCCAGTCTTGCAACACCTTTCGCATCGTGGCAAAGGCGTTTTCGCTGGTGCGCATCCGCAGCGTGCAGGACCTGCTCGACGTGCTGGCCGACCCGCAGCTGGCCAGCGAAACGAAGTTCATTCTGGGCGGCGGCAGCAACATCGTGCTCACCGGTGACGTCAAGCCGCTGGTGCTCAAGGTCGAGGTCATGGGCAAGCGCCTGGTGCAGGAGACCGACAAGGCCTGGATTCTGGAGGCCGGCGCCGGCGAGAACTGGCATGAGCTGGTCGCCTGGTCGCTGGACCAGGGCTACCCCGGCCTGGAGAACCTGGCGATGATTCCCGGCACGGTGGGCGCCTCGCCGGTGCAGAACATCGGCGCCTACGGGGTGGAGTTGCAGGACCGCTTTCATTCGCTCGACCTGGTCGACCTGGGCAGCGGCGCCAGCCATACGCTGGACGCGGCGCAATGCGGCTTCGGCTACCGCGATTCGGTGTTCAAGCATGCGCCGCCGCAGGGGGCGCAGCCCGGGGCAGACGCTGGCGCGGCTCCGGCTGCCGGCTTCGGCTTGCGCGACCGGGTGGTGATCACCCATGTGCGTTTCCTGCTGCCCAAGCCCTGGAAGGCCGAACTCGGTTATGCCGACCTGGAGCGCAAGATCCAGGAGACCGGCATACGCTCGCCGGATGCCCGGCAGGTGTTCGACTGGGTCTGCGCGATCCGCAGCGCCAAGTTGCCCGACCCCGCGGTGCTGGGCAATGCCGGCAGTTTCTTCAAGAATCCGACGGTCACCCGCGAGCAGTGCGACGACATCATCCAGCGCGAGCCTCGCATCGTGCATTACCCGATGGACAACGGCGCGATCAAGCTCGCCGCCGGCTGGTTGATCGACGCCTGCGGCTGGAAAGGCAAGTCGGTCGGCAATGCCGCGGTCTACGAGCGCCAGGCACTGGTCCTGGTGAACCGGGGCCATGCCACCGGCGGCGAAGTGATGACGCTGGCCGGCGCGATCCAGACCAGTGTCTACGAGCGTTTCGGCATCATGCTCGAGCCCGAGCCGGTCGTGGTCTGATCCACATCCGGCAGTTGCGGCGCGGGTGCCGCGGTCAAGCCCAGCGATACCGCCGTCACATGGGTGCTCGACACCGCGTCCTTCAAGCGCTGCAACAGGTCATGGCGCGTCGGGGTGTCCATGACGGCCGCATGTTGTTCGATCTCGGCGCAGACACCGGCCACGCTGCTCAGGCCCAGGCTGGCGCTGGCGCCTTTGACACCATGCGCTGCGGTGCGCAGCGGCTCTGCCGAATCGACGAGCAGCAACTGGCACAGGTGTTCCAGGCTGCGTGATTCGTCCAGCATGAACTGGTCGAGCAGCACCTTGTAGCCAGCAATATTCATCGCCGCACAGATTTCGGCGACCCGTTCCATATCCATGTGCTGGCCGAACCCGGCCGGGCGGGGTGCGGCGCCGGCTGCATGCGCTGCCGACTCCGGCGCCGGGTTCGCCGCCGCTGTGGCGGCCTTTCCCGATGCAGCCGCTTGCTGCGCCAGTTGCACAGTCTCGGTCGCCGGGATCGCCGATCCGCCG
>JBFJZP010000103.1:0-8055 GCA_041622095.1 Burkholderiaceae bacterium
CCTACATCGGCATCAACATGTGGAAGCAGGCGGTAGAGAAGGCCAAGTCCACCGATACCGACAAGGTCATCGCCGCCATGACCGGCCAGACCTTCAAGGCGCCGTCGGGCATCACGTCCAAGATGGACGAGAAGAACCACCACCTGCACAAGTCGGTGTTCATCGGCGAGATCAAGGCCGATGGCCAGTTCAGCGTGGTCTGGAAGACGCCGGGCCCGGTCAAGGCCAAGCCGTGGAGCCCGTTCATCGAAGGCAACGAGAAAAAGCCTGACGAGCCGGCGAAGATGGAAATGGCCAAGAAGTAAGGCCGCAGCCGCGCGGGTAGCATCCCGTGCCGCGCGGCGCCTGCAGCGAACCATCCGGTCGACGCAGGCACCGGCGGCATCGGCTGCACCGCCCGCGCAAGCGCCGCTGCACGCCTCTGTTGCAGCGGCTTTTTCCCCGGTTGAACGCTAGGAAAGTACCAACATGCTCGGGCGTCTGTTACAGGGTCTCGTGGCCGTATTGCTGTGTAGCGCCGGCGCTGCACATGCGCTGACGGCGTCCGAAGCGCTGGCCATCTCCGCCGGAGAAACCGATGCGCGCATCGATGCATTGAACCGTTCGTTGGCCAGTGCCGACGAAAAAACCATGGCGCTGCTGCAGGCCTTGTCGGAAGATGCCGTCAAGGTGGCCGATGACAAGGTGTTCATCGTGCGCGACGACAAGGCCTTCGACGCAGTGAGCGGACAGGAAGTCCCGCTGCCCGAAGCGGCCGAAGACGCCATGCTCAACAACCGCATGCGCGGCGAACTCGATACCGCAATGGCCTCGATCAGGCTGTTCGCCAAGGACCTCAAGGTGCGCGCCGCGGCGGTACGCACGCTGCAGGGGGAAACCGACGAGGCGAAGTTGCCGCTGATCGAAAAGGCGCTGGACGCCGAGGTGGATGCCGGGCTGCGCGAACAACTCGAACAGGTGCGCGGCGCGATCCTGCTCGGTAGCAGTGACGCCGCCAAGCGCCTGGACGCCGCCCGCCTGCTGGCGCAAGGCAAGAATCGCGACACCAAGACGGTATTGCTCGAACGCCTGCGCGTCGAGGAAGACCCGCAGGTCAAGGCCGCATTGCAGGCCAGCCTGGCCAAGGTCGAGGATCGCCTGGCCTGGGGCAACCGGCTCGGTGCGATGTTCAGCGGCATCAGCCTGGGATCGATCCTGCTGCTGGTGGCGCTGGGGCTGGCCATCACCTATGGGCTGATGGGCGTCATCAACATGGCCCATGGCGAACTGATGATGGTGGGTGCTTATGCCACCTATGTCATGCAAAGCCTGTTCCAGAAATACCTGCCGGGTGCCTTCGACTGGTATCTGGTCGCGTCGGTGCCGGCGGCATTCCTGGCCGCGGCGCTGGTGGGCGCGGCGCTCGAACGCGGCGTGATCCGCTTCCTCTATGGTCGCCCGCTCGAGACCTTGCTGGCGACCTGGGGTATCAGCCTGATGCTGATGCAACTGGCGCGCACCTTGTTCGGCGCGCAGAACGTCACGGTGGAAAACCCGAGCTGGATGAGTGGTGGCGTGCAGGTGCTGGGTAACCTGAGCCTGCCGTTCAACCGGCTGGTGATCGTGGCATTCGCGTTCGCCGTGCTGGCCGCGGTGGCCTGGTTGATCGCCCGTACCCGGCTGGGCCTGTTCGTGCGCGGTGTCACGCAGAACCGGCCGATCGCGTCCTGCATGGGCGTGAATACCGCGCGCGTCGACACCTATGCATTTGCGCTGGGCTCGGGTATCGCCGGACTGGCCGGTTGTGCGCTGAGCCAGATCGGCAACGTCGGACCTGACCTGGGCCAGAGCTACATCGTCGACGCCTTCCTGGTGGTGGTGGTCGGTGGCGTGGGCCAGCTCGCCGGCACCGTGTATGCGGCGCTCGGCCTGGGCCTGCTCAACAAGTTCCTCGAAGGCTGGACCGGCGCGGTGTTGGCCAAGATCGCAGTCCTGCTGTTCATCATCGTCTTCATCCAGAAGCGCCCGCAGGGCATCTTCGCGATGAAGGGTCGGAGCGCCGAAGCATGAAGGCGAATGTATCCAATCCCCCGGTGGAGCTGCCGCAGCGCAGCCCCTTGCTGACACGGGCCGGCTGGTCGACCTTTGTCGTCGCGGCCCTGCTGGTGTGCGTGCTCGCGCCGCTGCTGAACCTGGTCGTGCCGCCGGACAGTGCGCTGCACCTGAGCGACTATGCGGTGGCCTTGCTGGGCAAGATCATGTGTTACGCCATCCTGGCGCTGGCGATGGACCTGATCTGGGGTTATACCGGCATCCTGAGCCTGGGTCATGGCCTGTTCTTCGCGCTCGGCGGTTATGTGATGGGCATGTACCTGATGCGCCAGATCGGCCGTGACGGCAACTACAAGAGCGACCTGCCGGACTTCATGGTGTTCCTGGACTGGAAGGAATTGCCCTGGCAATGGGCCTTGAGCGACAGCTTCATCGCCACCGTGCTGCTGGTGGTGCTGGTGCCGGGGCTGGTGGCCTTCGTATTCGGCTACTTCGCGTTCCGCTCGCGCATCAAGGGCGTGTATTTCTCCATCATCACGCAGGCGATGACGTTTGCCGCGATGCTGCTGTTCTTTCGCAACGAGACCGGTTTCGGCGGCAACAACGGATTCACCGACTTCAAGCGCATCCTGGGTATTGCGATCGCCACGCCGACCATGCGCATGTTCCTGTTCGTGTTGACCGGCTGCACGCTGCTGGGTTTCTTCCTGATGGCGCGCTGGTTGGTGCGGGCCAAGTTCGGCCGGGTGTTGCAGGCGATCCGCGATGCGGAGTCGCGGGTGATGTTCTGCGGCTATTCGCCGCTCGGCTACAAGCTGGGCATCTGGACGATTTCCGCGATGATGTGCGGCGTCGCCGGTGCGCTGTACGTGCCGCAGGTCGGCATCATCAATCCGGGCGAGATGAGTCCGGCCAACTCGATCGAGATCGCGATCTGGGCCGCTGTCGGAGGCCGGGCGAGCCTGATCGGCCCGATCGTCGGCGCCTTTGTCGTCAATGGTGCCAAGAGCTGGCTGACGGTCGCCTACCCGGAGTTCTGGCTGTATTTCCTGGGCGCCTTGTTCATTGCCGTCACCTTGTTCCTGCCCAACGGTATCGTCGGGCTGGCACGCAACTGGAAGCGGGGTGGCAAATGATGCACTTGAAGATCGACCACGCCGGGGATCCACGATGACTCCCGACCTGATGGAAGAAGGCGCGCAGCGGCGCGAACACCTGGTGGCGGCGACGGCCGGCGGCAAGACCGAATCCGGTGGCCGCCAGGCAGGTTTCTCGCGTATCGCGACCCCGGGCGAGGTCGATGTCACCCATGGCCGGATTCTGTACCTGGAGGATGTCAGCGTCAGTTTCGATGGCTTCAAGGCAATCAACAGGCTCTCGCTCGATATCGCACCGGGCGAGTTGCGCTGCATCATCGGCCCCAACGGTGCCGGCAAGACGACGATGATGGACATCATCACCGGCAAGACCCGGCCGGACGAAGGCACGGTGTTCTTCGGCAGCACGATCGACCTGCTGCGCTACAACGAGCCGCAGATCGCGCAGATGGGGATCGGACGCAAATTCCAGAAGCCGACGGTGTTCGAGCAGCTGACGGTGTTCGAGAACCTGGAGCTGGCGCTCAAGACCGACAAGCGGGTCCGGCCCTCGATGGTGTTCCGGCTGGATTCGGGCCAGCAAGACCAGCTGGCCGAGCTGCTGCACACCATCCACCTGGCGCAGGACGTCGGCCGGCTCGCCGGCAACCTGAGCCATGGCCAGAAGCAGTGGCTGGAGATCGGCATGTTGCTGGTGCAGGACCCGAAGCTGCTGCTGCTCGACGAACCGGTGGCCGGCATGACCGACGAGGAAACCGAGCGCACCGCCGAGTTGTTCCTCTCGCTCAAGGGCAAGCATTCGCTGATGGTGGTGGAACACGACATGAGTTTCATCCGCACGATCTCCGAGATCGTCACCGTGTTGTGTGACGGATCGGTACTGGCCCAGGGCACGCTGGACCAGGTGCAGGCCGACGAACGCGTGATCGAGGTGTACCTTGGAAGATGATCTGATGACTGCGCCATCCGATGTGTCCGATGCCGCCACCGCAGACGCAGCGCCGGTGTTGACGGTGCAGGGCGTGAACCAGTTCTACGGCGGCTCGCACATCCTGCGCGGCGTCGACCTGCAGGCACGCCTGGGCAAGGTCACGGTGCTGCTCGGACGCAATGGCGTCGGCAAGACCACCTTGCTCAAGTCGCTGATGGGGCTGGTGCCGATCCGCAGCGGCGAGATCCGCTTCGATGGACGGGACATCTCGCGCGCGACACCGTTTGCGCGCGCCCGCGCCGGCATCGGCTTCGTGCCCCAGGGCCGCGAAATCTTCGCCCGCCTGACGGTGGAGGAGAACCTGCGCATGGGGCTGGCCTACAAGAGCGCCGGCACGCCGATCGATCCGGAACTGTACGAGTTGTTTCCGGTGCTCAAGCAGATGCTGGGCCGGCGCGGCGGCGATTTGTCGGGTGGGCAACAGCAGCAGCTGGCGATCGCCCGTGCACTGGCCGCGCGGCCGAAACTGCTGATTCTGGACGAGCCGACTGAAGGCATCCAGCCGAGCATCATCAAGGACATCGGCCGCGTGATCCGCATGCTGGCCGACCGCGGCACGATGGCCATCCTGCTGGTCGAGCAGTATTACGACTTTGCGCAGGAACTGGCGGACGACTATCTGGTGATGCAGCGCGGTGAGGTGGTCGCGCGCGGGCCGGGCTCGGAGATGCAGGCCAAGGGCGTGCGCGAACTGGTCGCGATCTGAGCGCCAGGCGCAAGCGCCCGGATCAGGTCGACCAGATCCGGGGCTGCTGGGCCTCGCACTGCCAGAGTTCGCGTCGCCAGGTGTCGCGGATCCGGCGCAACAGGTTCATTGCCGGCTCCACCATCGGTGCCAGCACCCGCACCAGCACCACATGGTCGTTCGGGCTGGTCGCCCCGGCACAGGCCTGTGGACCGTGGGCATCGATGACGGCGCGTGCACAGTCGAGCGCCTGTTGCACCCGCGGCCGGGCCAGCCGTTCGCCGGCACACAGGAAGATCGACGCGATGCAGCGCTGGCCGGCCAGGCCGAGCGGGCCGTCCATCAGGCGCCGGTCATCCGCGTCGATGCGGCCGCGCTCGCGCCAGCGGCCTTGCAGTTCGATGTGTTGCAGCAGGTTGCCGGTATCGAAACCCTGCTGCGCCGCCGGCAGGCCCAGGGCCGTCAGGTCCCAGCCCAGCAGTTCGGCGCCCGGCGCCAGGTCCATCTCCAGCCGGTTCTCTGCACGGCAGCCGCTGTAGCAGATCGCCTCGAGCGGCAACCATTCGAGCCGCGCGCCGGTTTCCAGCCGGATCCGGGTGTGTTGCAGCGCCAGCTCTCCTTCGGAGCGGTAGAAGCGGGTGGCGCCCGGCGTCGTCACCAGGCCATGGGTGCCGCTGTCTGCGCCGATGCGCAGTGCGAGCGTGTCGCCTCCGACCAGGCCACCGGGCGGGTGCACCAGCACGTTATGGCAAACCGCGTCGCCCTCCGGGTACAGGCTTTGCAGGATGCGCAGCGGCCCCTTGTGCAGATGGCGGGCGACGGTGCGGGAGGATTCCAGGGTATAGGCGAGGTCGAGCGTGGCGTGCCATGGCATGTTCCGAGTGTAGATCGGCGGCTGTGCGGTTCCGGCATGGTTTCCGGTTTTTGCCAGTGCGCGCTTCGTGCGAAACTCGATCTTGAGTAACCCGCGCCTTGCGTGTGCCGTAACCGGTGCCTGTCACCGAGGAAGCCAGCCGTGAACCCATCTTCCGATTCGCAGATTTCCCCCGGCCAGCGCGTGCGCGCATTCAACTGCCAATGTGGCAGCCCGGTCTTTTTTCGCAACAGCACCTGCCTGACCTGCGGCACGGCGCTCGGTTATGTGCCGGAGCTGGCCCAGATCGTGCCGCTGGCGCCGACCGACGAGTCGGATGAATGGGTGCAGTGGCAGACCGATGGCCCGCGTTATCGCTCGTGTGCCAATCGGCACATGCCGGCGACCTGCAACTGGCTGGTGCCGCTGGACGAAGTGGGGCCGCAGAACGGCTTGTGCCGTGCCTGCCGGCTCAATCGCACCATCCCGGATCTGAACGATCCGGGCCATCCGGACAACGGGGAGTTGTGGGGACGCATCGAACTGGCGAAACGCCGGCTGGTGTCGGCCCTGCTGGTCATGGGGTTGCCGGTGGCCTCGCGTGAAACCGAGGACACGGAGCGTGGTCTGATGTTCGATTTCCTGCGTGCGCCCGATGGCGGGCCGCCGGTGATGACCGGCCACGACGATGGGTTGATCACGCTCAACATCGTCGAGGCCGACGACGTGCATCGCGAACGTGCCCGCACCAACATGAACGAGCCATACCGCACGCTGGTCGGCCACCTGCGCCACGAGGTCGGGCATTATTACTGGGACCGGCTGGTGTTCGGCACGCCCTGGCTCGAGCGCTTCCGGGCCTTGTTCGGCGACGAGACACTCGACTATGCCGACAGCCTGAAGCAGTATTACAAGAGCGGGCCGCCTGCGGGCTGGGAACTCGGTTACGTCAGCGCCTACGCCACCGCCCATCCATGGGAAGACTGGGCGGAGTGCTGGGCCCACTACATGCACATGAGCGACATGGTGGACACCGCCAGCAGCTACGGCTTGTCGCTGGACGAGACGCGGCTGGAGTTCAAGCCGTTCCCGCGCGAGGTGTTGTACCAGGCGGATCATCCACGGGCCGACAAATACCTGGCATTCGTCAACCACTGGGCGGAACTGACGATGCTGATGAACGGCATGGCACGGGCCATGGGACAACCCGACATCTACCCGTTCGTGCTGGCGCACCAGGTGGTGGCCAAGCTGCATTTCATCCACCTGGTGGTCAGCGAGGAGCGGCATCGCAACGATGGCAACCCAGCCGAAGTGATGCCGTCACAGTCGCAATCGCAAAGCGGCGGATGAGCCACCTCGGAGCGGCCGAGGCGCCGCCGCGGGCGAGGCCCGGGTCGGTCGCGCCGGCCGGCGCTCAGGTATTTTGCGATCCCCGATGTGCCCAGCCGGTGGTGTGTTTCTCCACATAACTGAACAACTCGTACATCGCCATCGCCATCGCGCCGATCACCACCAGGCCGGCAAAGGCCAGCGCCATGCGTTGCTGCGAACCGGCGCTTTGCATCAGGTAGCCGATGCCGGAGTCACCGGCTGTCATCTCGGCCAGTACCGTGCCCACGAAAGCCAGCGTGATCGCCACCTTGAGCGACGCAAAGAAGTAGGGCAGCGAGCGTGGCAAGCCGACCTTCATCAAGACGTCGCGGCGTTTCGCGCCGAGCACCCGCAATACGTCTTCGAGTTCCGGCTCCAGCGTCGCCAGGCCGGTTGCCATGTTGACCATGATCGGGAAGAACGAGATCAGGAAGGCGGTCAGGATGCCCGGGCCGATGCCGATGCCGAACCACACCACCAGGATCGGCACCACCGCCGCCTTGGGAACCGCGTTGAAGGCCACCAGCAATGGAAACACCGCGGCGTAGGCCAGCCGGGTCGAGCCGACCAGAAAGCCGAGCAATACACCGACCACGATCGACAGGCCGAAACCGACCATCGTGACCCAGAATGTCTGCCAGGCCGCATAGGCGATCGGACCGGTGAACTCGCCCAGCGCCCGGCCGATCTCCGTCGGACTGGGGAAGATGAACTCGGGTATGGCAAAAACCCTGCAGACGGCTTCCCACAGCAGCACCAGCGCCAGCAGCAATACCAGCGGTGCCCAGCGTTCGATGTTGCGCGGGCTCATGCGGAAACCTCCGGCGCAGCCGCCGCAGGCTTGCGGATCGCGCCGATATGGCTGCGCAGTTCATGGACGATGTCGCTGAATCCGCTGGTATAGGTGATCTCCAGGTCGCGCTCGCGCGGCAGGTCGATCTCCTTGCGCACCACAAAACGGCCCGGGCTCTTGCTCATCACGTAGACGGTGTCGGCCAGGAAAACCGACTCGCGCAGGTCGTGC
>JBFJZP010000104.1:0-8031 GCA_041622095.1 Burkholderiaceae bacterium
GACGCGTCGAACAGCCCGACGCTGGTCATCGAACCCGGCACCGGTGTCACGCCCGGCGGCGACATCGTCGACATCGACACGCGGCTGACCATCGACATCACATCCTTGCCGGAGAGTGCCCAGCTCGACGCCCAGCTGGGCGTCAAGATCCTGCCGTCCGCCAGCGCCGTCAATCGCAGCGGCCTGTTCGTGCTGGCGCTGCGACCGATCGAATACAGCGCCAACCCGACCGCAGCCTACCCGACCACGCTGGACGGCCAGCGCACGGTGCGCGACGGCGACATCATCGAGGCCACCGCGGTCACGCTGATTCCCTACCCCGACCGCGCCGGTGTGGAGAACGCGAACGCCAAACGCGCACGCGTGGCGCGCGAGATCTTCTTCGACCGCGTGCGCGCCGGCGCGTTGCAGGATGCGCTGCCGCTGGCCATGTTGTGCCTGGAAGGCGGCGCCTTGCGCTGGCTCGACGTGTTCATGGTGCGGCGCGAGGTGGGCGCCGAATCGACGCTCGCCGCCGGATTGAGCCAGCGCCCACGCGCGCTGCTCGAGGCCTGGCTCAAGCAGCACCAGGACCAGCTGGACGACATCGACAACGCGTCGGTGCAGGCCGGTTTTGCCGCTACGCGCCAGTTCGAGGTCTTGCCCCCGGTGGGGCCGATGCCGGCGTCGACTCTGCGTTTCGAGACGCAGCTCGGGCAACTCACGCTGCTGCAGTCCTACTTCCCGCCACTGGTGGACTGCGAGTTCGCCTTCGTGCCCAGCGACGAGCTGGCCGCACTGGTGCAGGAATCGCTGGCCCTGCCGCCGATCGACCTGCGCGCGGCCGACGAGGACCTGGACCACCTGTCGGTGCTGATCGTCGCACCCGTCACGCGCCAGCAACTGGAGGCGCACAAGCGCTCGCTGCAAAGCGTGGTGCGGCCGATCAAGGCGGCTTCTGCGGCGCTGATCGCCAAACGTTCGCCGTTCGAGTCGCTGATCCGGATCGCACAACCGAACGACTTGCTGCGACCGCCGACCCTGGTGAACCCGACGCCCGACGAACAGGCGCAGGCCTGGCAGCGGGCGATCGATGCGACGCGAACGCAACTCGATGCCAGCTCCGGCGGCCGCGCCATGTTCTGGTATCTGCGCCGGCGCCAGTTGCCCTACAGCTCCGAGATCTCCAGCGCGACCTTGCGCCTGGCCGGCGACGCGGCCGCCATCGACACCGAGGTCGACGCGCGCGTGCGTGCCGACGAGGTGCTGACGCGCTTCAACGGCCTGGTCGCCAGGATTCCCACGCTCGCGCGCGCCGAGACCGTGAACCTGCTGGCCTCTCCCCGGCTCGCGGTGTCGACCGGCTTGGCCAACAAGGTGCTGGCGACATCCGACCTGCTGCGTCGCAGCGCATTTACCGCGCTCGAAGTGCGTGCCGACCAGCGCGCCGCCGGCGGTGACAACCTGCGCCATGACGACGTGCTGGAGATTGCCCGCGATTTCGGCGACCCGCGCCTGGGCGAAGGCTTCGATGCGCTGGCGCAGGCTGCGGATGCGGACACGCGCGGCGAACTGCAGACGGCCGACGTGGTGAAGGCGGTGGCGGACAGCGGCGTCGCGCCGGACCTGACCGCGCCGCGCGGGTTCTTCCCGCCGTGCAACAGGCGGCGTTTGCGCAGCGTGTGGCAAAGGCGGCCCGCGCGTCCGATGCCACCCGCCAGTTGAGCGAACTCGCCGGCAAGAAGCCGGTGGGCTGACGGAGTGATGTGATGAAAATCCTGCGCGGCATTTCCAATCCCTTTGGCGGCGAGCATGTGCTGGCCACCGTGCCGCCACTCGGTCCTTATGCGCGTGCTGGCGCGCAGGCGCCAGCGCTGCGCAAGCGGCTGAACTTCTTCCCCCAGCGCTCGCTGACCCACACGGCGCTGGGCGACGAGCAACGCAGCCGCAGTGCCGACGCGATGCGCCTGGGCCAGTCGGTGGCACCCGGCGTCATCGACGGACTGGAACTGGCGGTCGAAGGCGCCATGCTGGTGCTGTTGCCGGGACATGCGATCGCCCCCGACGGCCAGGATATCGAACTGGCCTATCCGCTGCGCCTGCCGTTCGACGCGGTGTCGGTGATCTCGCCGCGTGTCGACGCCGAACTGCAATCGCATCACAGTGGCGACATGCCATGGAAACGCCTGTCCGGCCTGCAACGGCAGGCCACGCTGGCGCAGGTGCTGGCCGAACTCGATGGCGCCAGCTATCTGCCCCACGCGATGGTGCTGGTGGCGGTGCCGCGCACCATCGCGCTGGACCGCGGCGACGCGGGCGGTCCATGCGCCAATGCCACCGATGCGCCTGCGTCCTTGCGCGCCGCCTGGGAGGACGGCTTCCAGCTGGCCTGGGTGCCTTGGCCGGACGACCGGGCCTTGCCGCCGTGGAGCCTCGATGCGACGTCGCCGGATCCGCGCTTTCGCAATCGGCTGGCATATGCGATCTTCAATGCGGAGCGCGAGCGCCTGTCGCTGTCGGCGCCGCGCTCGATGCGCCAGTGGAACGCGCGCACCAGCCTGACGCAGGCCGAGCGCGACGAACTGGCCGCGCAAGCCGCCCTGGATGCCGCGCGGGCCGAGCCCTGGCCCTGGGAATCCCTGGGGGTGCCGCTGTCGGTGGTGGCATTCGACGCTGCCTTCCAGCCGCTGTTCGCCGATCGCGCGTCGGTGGTGCGCCAGGGCGGCGGACGGCGCAATCGCAGTGCGCTGGTGCCGCGCTCAGGCGACGATGTGTTGTGGCAGGCCCGGGTGTCGCAACTGCTCGAGCATCTGGCGGAGTTGCCGGCCGAACAGCGCGTGACGCAAGCGCTGCAGGCGCAGTTCGACTGGTTGCCGCCGGCCGGCATCCTGCCGCGCGACATGGCCGATTTCACGAACGGACGCCAGCAATTCTTCCCGCCCCAGTTCGACGTGCATGCGCAACCGATACCGATCGACATGGTGGACGCGCTGCTCGCCGAATCCTCGGCCATGTTGCCCTTCAACCTGTCGCTGCGCGACCAGGTGCAGCTGCTGGTGCCGGTACCGCCACGCTACTTCGACCCCGACCTGCTCAAGCTCGACGAACGCATCCACCCGCTGTTCGACCTGGAGATCGCGCGGCTGTCCGCTGAGCGCCTGCAGATGCTGACCCGCCGCGACGGCCTGCGCAGGCGTAACGACTGGCTGACCAAGGCGGTGCGCGGCGACCTGCCGGCTTATCCGCAGGACGATCCGAACGCATTGCCGGACGAATCCGGCGCGCTGCACGCCGCCGCCTTCAACCGCGTCCACCAGGCCAGGGCGGCGGCCGGGCAGGACCAGAGCCACGGCTTCACCGCTGCGCACGCACCGCTGCTGTTCCAGGCCACCGATGCGCTGGTGGTTTTTGTCCGCATCGATGCGCCGCCCGCGGGCATCGGCGTGTTGCCGACGCCAGACGACGGTGCGTCGCTTCGGCCGTTCGTCTGGGGGCAGGCGCCGACGACGGTACAGGGCGAGCGCATCGCCGACCTGCCGGTCACCGGGCAGTGGGCACGCCTGACGGTTCCGATGGCGCGCGCCGGCCTGGCGGGGCAGAAGATCGTCGGCTTGCGCTTCGTCGTGTACGGCGGCACGGCAGCGAGCCAGGTCAGCTGGGGCTATGCCGGCAAAGCGGCCAACGGCTTCGAATCGTATTGGCTCACCGATGCCTTGCCGCCCGGCGCCCAGGCCGATGCGCCGGCGAACTGGGTCTGGGTGGCACAAGGCGAGGTCTTCAGCACCGAGGGCGACCTGGCCTTCGGCCTGCCGATCGAAGCACCCGGCACCGGCCAGGGCCAGGACAGTGCCCGGCCACACAGCCGCCATGTCACCGAACTGGAGAAATTGCTGGCGAGCTGGAAGGCCTTCCACGCGGGCGCGCTGACGGTCGAACTGGGCGAACCGGCGGATGGCGTGCGCAGCAGCACGACGCCACCGCGCACCGTCGATGCCGGCCTGGACGAACTGATCGCCCGGCTCGACGGCCGCATCCGCGCCGCCGCCGACCATGTGGACTTCGGTTTCCTGCGTGCACGTACCGACATCTTCCGGCTGCGCCAGAGCGTGCTGGGCGTGGACGACGCCGGACGTTTCCTCACCTCGCCTGCCGCAGCCGAGCTGGTCCAGCGCAACGAGAACCCGGCGGCGACCGAGAAAGAGTTCAGCGATTACTTCAAGCGCCTGAACGAAAAAGCCGCCAGCCCGCCGGTATTCACCGCCCCGACCGCGACGCCTCCTGCCGCACGGACCTCTGCCGCAACCGATGCCACCGGCCCGGCCGCGGCGGCTGCCCCCGGTCCGCTGGCCGAAGCCGCCCCCAGGAGCCGCACAAGGGTTCCTGCGAGTGCCTTCCCGCTGTCCTCGGGCAATGCCACGCTGTTCGGCGACGTGGGCACATCCCGCACGGTATCGGGCACGGTAGCGGGAACGACACGGCTGGATCTCGGCACGGAAAAGATCGATGGCGCAAGCTTCGCCGATGCCCAGGCCGCGGTTCCCCGCTCCGGCGGCAAGGACCTGAGTCAGGCCGTGCTGGGCACGCAGCGCCCGGCGCAACTCAGCGTCGAGGCGCCACCTGCGGTCAAGGACGTGGTCGGCGCCAGCCTGATCGGCGCCACCTACAACACCGTCACCGTGGCGGAGCGTTTCACCCTGCCCGCCTCGGTGGTCACCAGCAACACCGCCGCCAAGGGCAAGAACGACTTTGTCGTCAACGGCCTCAACGCGCTGAAATCCAGCGGCCTGGTGGTGGACGACCTGCAGGTGTTCGGCTACCAGCGGCCCGGCACCGGGGGGCCGGCCAAGATCACCGCGGCGGAGCTGCTCCAACCCGGCAGCACCATCGTCGACCCGGACGCTGCCGAGATCGGTACCGACCTGCATGAGGCGGTGTATTTCCGGCGCGGCATCGATGCGATCGACAACACCATCCGCTTCCTGCGCGGCATGGAGTTGCGCGCGGAAGACTACCGGCGCCTGCAAAGCGACGCCAAGTCCGCGCGTGAACGCATACGCGCAGCCGCAGCACGCATCCAGGCGGTGCTGGACCCGCTGGCATTGAAGCTTGCCGAAGTGCGGCACGACCTGTCGGTGGCGCGTTCGCTGCGTGCCGAAGAGCAGGCGCGCGTCGACGCGCTGATCGCGCGGCGCAAGGCCATCCTGGCCGAGCAAGTGCCGTACCTGGTGTTCCGCCGTCCGCGCTTCACGCTGACGCTGCAGGACGTACCACTGCTGGGTGCGCAGCCGGCCGACGTGGCCGACCCGGTGCCGGCTTGCCGTGCCGAAGCCCATGACGCCCCCGCCGAACTGATGGCCATGGTGGACAGCTTGCGGGACCTGCCGGTGCGCTGGCTCAAGCCGATCTCACGCGCATTCGTCAAGCTCGACAGCGTGGCCGACCTGCAGAACCTGGTGCGGCAATCGAGCCAGCGCATCCAGACGCAGGACAGCGAAGCCATCCAGGTGGTGCAGGGACGCGAGACGATGACCGGCGCCATGTTGCACAACGCCTTCGAGCGGCAGGGCCGGCGTGTGGCGCAGACGCGCCAGAAAGCCGGCATGGAACTGGCGCGGCTCGACGTGTCGAGCTGGAAACAGGCGATCGAACCGGTGCAGCGCATCGCCACCATCCGCGACATCGTGCAGGCGGGCAGCTACCGACGCGAGCTCACGCTGGCGGCCTCCGGCCTGCTCGACGACATGGCCGGCGTCGCCAGCTGCCTGCATGCGGCACTGTGCACCGTGCCGCCTGCGACCCGGCTGCGCTGGGCCGAACTGTTCTCGCAACTCGACGAAGCGACGTCGCTGCGCCAGCTCACGGTGTTGCCGGGTTTTGGTGACGAGTCGCTGGGTGTGGACCATATTGCCTGGCGCCAGATGCAGCGCATGGCCGACTGGCTGTTCACGCAGGTCGCCAACGAGGCCGACGCACAGGATGCGATCAACGACCTGGTGCGTGTCTGTGTGCTGCTGGCCGCACATGCGCCGGTCAAGCGCATCCTGAGCGCACGCATCCGGCGCCCGGTTCCGGCGGTCGTGGGCGCGCTGCTGGAGGTGCAGGTCGATCCCCGGGTGGTGCGCATCGGCATGCAGGTGCTGGTGCACGCGCGCGCGACGCAGGACATCCTGGCGCGCGCGGTGGTGGAGGACCTGGGGCAGGACATGGCCAGCGCGCGCATCACTTTTGCGCAGTCCGGGCCCGGCTTGACGCTGACCAGCGAGATGCAGGTACAGATCCAGTCGGGCCCCGCCTTGTCGACGCCGGCGGTGCAGCGTGCCGAAGCGGCACGTGCACAGGCCGATGCCATACCCGTGGCCTCCAGCGCCAAGGCGGCTGCGCGATCTGCGCAGCCGGCCACCGGACCGGCAGCAGAAAAGCGCATGGCCAAGCAGGTGGACGCCTTGCGCCAGGGTGCCGCGCGCGCGGCAAGGCGCTGACCATGGCGGGCAGCGCCCCCCTTTCGGCAGCCGCGCGGGAGGCCTTGCGTACCGGCCACCGCACACGGCTGGTGCGCCATGCACGACTGTTGCCGGGGCTGCCAGAGGACGCACCGCAGATGCGTTTTGCGCTGGAGGATGCGCTGGGCACCGCCGACTTCGGCGACTGCGGACGGCTGATCCTGGTGCGGCGGATCTGCCTGCGCGGCCTGCCGCGGCTGGCCGGTCCGGCGCTGCTCACGCAGGCACTGGAGCGGGCATGGCGGGCGCTGGCGCCACGCGCGGTGGCCCATGACGACCCGGATGCCGACAACGCCGACGTGGTCTACTTCGCGTCGCGCCTGCAGGCGCGTCTGGCATGGCTGCAGTCGCATTGCGCCGGCCGTCGGACGGATGCGTGGTTCTGGCACGCCGCGGTTCCCGAACTGGCGCAATCCGCCGCCTCCGGCGCCAGCGCGCATGGCATCCGTGTGCTGGTGCAGGCCTTGCTGCTGGAATCGGCCAACCAGCTGGTACGGTTGCTGCGCGAATGGCCGGAACATCCGCTGCTGGCCCTGGCGGCCGAACTCGACGATGCGAACGCCGAAAAGCTGCTGCAGGCGTGCACGATCGCGCATGAACCGGTGCGCAGCTGGCCGGCCGAAGTACGCGGCCCGCCGGTGGCGACCACCGACCCTGCACCGGAACAGGTCTGGCCTGCGGTGTTGGCGCGGCTGCGGCGTCATGTGGCCAGGCGCAAGCTGCCGCTTTGGCTCGCGGCCGTATGGATGTCGGCGGCGCGGGGCGTACCACCGAGCCGCGCGCAGGTCATGGCCCTGGTCGCACTGGCGGCGATACATCCGCCGGGTGACGAGCCCTTGCCGATGCCCGGCCGCGCGGTCGGGGCACCGACATCCACCGGCGGCGTACGCGCCGGGTTCGTGCAAGCAGACGCGGCCATGCCACGCGCAGACCGCAGTACATCGGCGTCCGCGCCGGCGGCAGCCGGCTCGCCACAGGCCGATGCCCACGCAGACCCCGGCCCGGACGAAACCCGCGCCGCTCTGGTCCTGCCGTCCGACCTGCCTTCGGCGCGGCGCCGGTACACACCACCGGGCCCCCGCCGCAACGCCAGCGCCTGGCCCTGGCTCGACAACGCGAGGCCCACCACCCATGGCGGACTGCTGCTGATCGTCAACCTGCTGCAGGAGCTGCAATTCGAGCGCTGGTTCGAGACGCTGCCCGACAACGAACAGCAGCGGTTTGCCAACGCCTTGCCGGTCCATGTGCTGCGCCAGACACAATGCGCCCGCGACGAACCGCAGCTGGCATGGTTCGACGCGGTGCCGCAGCCGATGGCACATCCGCTGCGCACATGGACCTTGCGCATGCGCCGCTTCCTGCGCCGGCGCGCCGGCATGGATCTGGACGCGCTGGTGCGGCGGCCCGCCTGGGTCAGCGCGACGGCGACCCACGCCGATGTCATCTTTGCGCTCGAGCAGACCGATCTGCGCCTGCGTCGCCGGGGCCTGGACCGCGATCCGGGCTGGGTGCCGTGGCTCGGACGCATCGTGAACTTCCACTTCCTGGCGCA
>JBFJZP010000105.1:0-8022 GCA_041622095.1 Burkholderiaceae bacterium
GGCGCTGATCGTCGACACCCGGGTGTCGCGCTGGTGTAGCCGGCGGCCCATCGGTCACCCCAGGTTTTTGCGTGCCGCCTCGATGCCCTGGTCCAGGTACGCGCCGTAGAAGTCCGGCAGCGACGCACCCACCAGCCGTTTCGTCGCCTCCTTGCCACCGCGGCCGAAGAACAGCACCGTCGGCGCGATCCGGATGCCCCAGGCCCGGATCTGCTGGCCGTGCGTGGTGAGACGGCCATCGAAGTCGCGCAGCGGCAACGGGCTGTTCAAGTCGACCTGCACGATCACCAGTTTTTGCTCGCGCATCGACGGCACCAGGTAGTTCTGGCGCGCCACGTGGCAGAACGGGCAGCCGGCCAGGCTCGCCATGACGACCAGCGGGTCGCCCTGTCGCAATGCCTGCGCCAGATGGTCTTGCAGCGCTTCCGCCATGGGCAGCAACGCATCGGCAGAACCGACCGTGCCCGTCGCGGCCGCAAGGCTGGCCGCGCACAGCAGGCGGCGGCGCGTCGGCCCGGCGTCGACCGCGCGTGGTATCCGGGGCGATGAGAGCATGGCGGGCTGGCCTCCGAAGCAGGGTGTGGAACGCCGCAGTCGCTCGGTGTACGGGACAGGATATGCAATGGTACTGCGCGAGCGGCGCGCCTTCAATGCACGCCGATCACACACGCCGATCACGTGGTGTCGGCGCCTGGTTCATTGCTTGCGCGCCGTTTGCGTTCCTCGATTTCCCGGCGCACACGCGCGACCTCCTGGCGGCGGGCGGCAGGGCTGCCCCACGGCGCGGGTGCCTCGGACCGGGATGGCGCTGCCTGGCGCGCGCCGGACCGCCGCTGCGCGAGCAACTGCTCCAGGGCCTGCTGCTGCTCGATGCGCTCGCGTTCGCGCTGTGCCAGCTGCGCCTGGTGCCGGGCCAGTGCACGCTCCGCGGCAATCGGCGTCGATGGCGCCGGCAGGCCGGCCAGTTGCAGATACCGCTCGACCATCGGCCAGACTTCCTGTCGTGCGAACTGGTTGATGAACGGCAGGTTCAAGGCCTGGTAGACCGGGACCCAGTCTTGCGTTCCGTCGCGCGTGGCGCGCACCGACAGCCGGGGATTGAACTGGTACCAGCCTTGCGCGACACGCTGGAACAGCGCGCGGTTGTAGGCGTAGTCGCGATCGACCTCGTTGCGGGACAACACGTTGCTCAGGTGCTGGCGCTTGTTGCGCTCGGGTCGCAGGACGTGGGTGGGCAGGTGCTTCCAGGCCTGCAGTACGGCCTGGGTTTCGAAGGCCGCATGGAAGTGGCGCTGCTCATGCGTGAACCGCGACTTGAACAACACCCATAACGTCTGGAACAGCAGGTACTCGGTCAGATGGCGGTCGATGCGCACCAGGCGTTCTCCGGACTTGACGTCGACCGACGCCGGGGCCAGGCATTCATACAGGCGTGCGAACGGACCTCGCGCATAGCCCGGGTCGCCGAACGCCGCGTGCAGCGCCCAATGCAGGGCGTTTCGCCCATAGTGGTCGGTCGAGGAGCGGTCGGCGCCGCGTTCGATCAGCACCTCCACCAGCGGCACATTGCCGGCCGCCGCGGCGGCCATCAACGGCGTCAGGTTCATGGGCAGCCGATGCTCCAGCCCATGGCGTTCGCATTGGCGCAGGATGTCCTTGAAGTTGTGCGCGAAATAGGCCGCATACGTCTTGCGGCCCTGGCCGGCGCGCTGCGCACGAAAACCCCTAGCGACGTCGAATTTCGTTTCCTGCGCCAGCCATGCCGCGAGCATCGGCTCGTCGTGGCAGGTCGCGATGTCGTACAACTGCTGCTTGAGCTTGCCGCCCACGGTCTGTTCGCGAAAGACCTTGATCAGCAGCGCTTCCGTATGCGCCTGGTCGAACACCGGCCAGGGTACGGGCGCCTGTTTCAGAATCGTGCGTCGGATCGCGTCGGCCTGTTCCTGCTTGCCCTGCAGGTCGAGCCGGCGCGCTTCCTTTTGCCAGTCCTCCAGCGAGGACTGTTGCGCGGCAACCGGGACGCGTTGCGCGTCCTCGGCCAGGCCGAGCAGGTCGAACACGGGATGCGTGGTGTCGGACTCGACGAGGTAGATGTTGTCGGTGGCCCGGGTGAGCGCCACGTACAGCGCATTGACGAAGAACTTGTAGACCTCCAGCGACTTGTCGCTCTTGTCCTTGGCGCGCCGGTACTCCAGTGTGTCGCCCGCCAGGTCGTCCTTGCGCACGCCGTCGGCGATGTCGCCGAACTCGCCGCGGTGGTTCGACACGAACCGGTACAACACGATGTTCTCGTATTCCAGGCCCTTGGCTTCGTGGATCGAGAACAGCAGCGGCGTGCCGAAGTGCCGGCGTGCGGCGGCCTTGTCGTCGTCGCGCATCACCAGGACGGCGAAGCGGGTCGAGTGCCGCGTCTGCTGGTCGAGTGCGCGCAGTGCAGGCTCCTTGTCCGGCAGCAATGCGACGGTGCCTGCGCTGGCGCCCACGGCCTGGACCAGGTAGTTGCTCTCGCGGTCGATGGAGCCGAAGCGACTGTGCTTGATCTTGAGCAGCGTGTTGGCGACCTCGGTCGCGCGCTGGCTGTTGCGGAAATTGGCGGCCAGCACGCGCAGCGTTTGCCGCTCGGCCAGGGCGGGGTCGTGCCAGAACAGCGTCTTCACCTGCGACCACGAGAAGAAGTTCGGGTGCACGATCTGGTTCGAGTCGCCGCACAGCAGGAACTGGCCCGGCTTCTTCATTGTCTTGAGCACGAGCGACAGCTGCACCGGCGTGATGTCCTGCACCTCATCGACGACGACGAAGTCATACCGGGGTTGTGCCTGCGCCAGCCATTCCTGGGCCACCAGGTTCAGGTCGAACAGCCGTGCCTCGGCCAGCCACGACCGGTATTTTTCGAACAGGTCGTAGAGGGCCTCGCGCTGGTGTTGCGGAAAGATGGACTGCCGCACACCCAGCGCACCATACGCCTGCCGCGACAGGACGCCCTGGCCGCCCGACGTGATGACGCCCCGGATCTCCTCGAACGCCTGGTGCGGATCGACGTCGCGCCAGCTCTGGCGCATCCGGGCAAACCAGCCGTTGAAGTCGCGCCATTGCGCCTCGCGACCCTGCGGCACCCGGATGGACTCGACGAATTCGCGGTACGACAGAAACACGACGTCCTGCGTGTCGGACTCGAAGCCATTGCCGTAGTAGAGTTCGCGCGCGCTTTCGGCCAGGAAGGCCGACAGCGTCACGTACAAGACCTCGCCGGTGGTGTGCTTGAGTTTCTCCAGCGTCAGCGCGGTCTTGCCGCTTCCCGCGCCGCCGACGACGATCAGTGGCGGCGGCTGGCGGTAGATGGCTTCCTGGGCGTCGTCGAAGGAGATCGGCTTGTCCAGCAGATGCACCGCCGCATGTTCGGGATGCAGGTATCGCAAGGGCTGCGCCTCACGCTGGGCGTCGGCGCAATCGGCATCGGGAATCCGGGCCTCGTCGATCGTCGCGCCGCGCAGAAAGCGTGATTTGTCGTATGCATGGTTGGCGATGACCTCCAGCATCAATACGCAGCATGTGCCTTCGCGGCGCACCAGCGAGAACAGCAGGCGGTTGCTGTCGTCCAGTCGGGCACGGTAGAAGGTTCCGTGGCCGTGGTGGACGAGTTTCTTGACCTGTGCAGCGCGAAAGTCGCCGGCTTCGATGGCCTGTGCCACCTTGCGGTAGCTGGCGGCCACGCGGGAGGTGTCGAGTCCGATGTATTCGAGAATACGCATCGCGCAATGGTAAATGGCCGCGTCGACCTGCGGCGGCCACCGTTCGTGCACGGTGGTGCGGTTTTGCCGCGGACAGGTCGGGAACATCGGCTCGAAATAGCGCTTCCACCGTGGCGCGATGGGCGGCGCCGTCAATCTCGCGTCCCGTCTTGAGGGTCTGAACAAGATCGACGGTACCCAGATCATCATCAGTGGCGATACCGTCGATTTCGTCGCGGGCACGTTCCGGTTGCGCGAACTCGACCTGGTGCGCGTCAAGGGTCGCGCCCAGGCGCTGCGCATCTACGAGCTCATCGGCATGGCAGAAAACCCGTTGCCCGATGACCAGCGACAGCTTTTGAAGTTGTTCGAAGCGGGCCTGCGCAGCTGTCGGGAGCGGGGCTGGGATCAGGCGCTGGAACTGTTTGGCCAATGCCTTCAGCTTTTCCCCGGCGACCGTCCGTCGTTACTGGTGCAAACGCGTTGCCCGGTGTATCGCGAAAAGCCGCCGAGGTCGGAATGGCACGGAAGCTTTGAAGATCGGCGGGGGCAACACGCGAAGTGAGGTTGTGGCATCGCAGCCAACGCCGCTGCGGCAGTCGCCCGCAAGGTCGGGGCGGGTCGCGGTGCAGCGGGACTGGTGGCCGATGCGACACAAGCTACTATGCAAGGGCATGGGCTGTCGGTTTTCTGCTGCGGCCACACATCAGGATCACCGAACACGAAAGGGTCTGGCATGCGCTTGCCAATCGATGCACGATTCGTTCGTACTTGTGCGATGGGGAGCGCCGGCTGCGCGAGAAGGGCGGGTTGCATCTTGTCGCTCTGCGTGAAAGCGCAGGCGTTCTGATGTCGTCGCCCGACCTCGCTGCCTGGCTCGCGTCGCACGATCTGGGTGATTACGCCGAGACGTTCGCCCGAAACGAGGTCACCCTGTCAGACCTGCCGCTGCTGTCCGACGCGGATCTGCGCGAGATCGGGTTGCCGATGGGGCCGCGCAGGCGCCTGCTGGCGGCCGTGGCGCCAAGCACCCCGCGCGCAGCGACCGATGCGGCAGCTGCTGGCACTGAACAGGCGACGACAGATCCTGCGCCAATGGCCCAGGTTGCGCGCCGCGCAGAGCGGCGCCAACTGACCGTCATGTTCTGCGATCTGGTGGGGTCGACCGACCTGTCCGAGAAGCTCGATCCGGAAGACCTGCGCGAGGTGGTGCGGGCGTACCAGAAGACAGCGGAAGAGGTCATCCAGCGCTTCGGCGGCCACATCGCGCAGTATCTGGGTGACGGCCTGCTGGTCTATTTCGGTTACCCGGCAGCGCACGAGGACGACGCGCAACGCGCCGTCTTCGCCGGTATCGGTATTCCCGTGGCCATCGGCACGCTCAACGCACGGCTGCGCGCGACCTACGCGGTCTCTCTGGCCGTGCGGATCGGCATTCACACCGGTCCGGTGGTCGTTGGGGAGATGGGCGGAGACAAGCGCCAGGAGAACCTGGCCATGGGCGAGACACCGAACCTGGCCGCGCGCCTGCAGGCCCTGGCAGAGCCGGATACCGTGGTGATCTCCAGCGCCACCGGGCAGCTGGTGTCCGGCAACTTCGAGCTGGAGTCGCTGGGACCTCGGACGCTCAAGGGCCTGTCGGTCCCGCAGGTGCTGTACAAGGTCAACGGCGAGGCACGGGCGGAGAGTCGTTTTGCCGCCCATGCGCAGGGCGCGCAGCATGCGATGGTGGGCCGTGACGATGAACTTGGCCTGCTGGTGCGGCGTTGGCAGCGTGCGTCGGCCGGCGAAACACAGGCCGTGCTGGTGTCGGGCGAGCCGGGCATCGGCAAGTCGCGCCTGATCCAGGCGCTGCGCGACCAGATCGCGATCGAGCCCCATCGGGCGCTCGTCTTTCAGTGCTCGCCGTTCCTGCAAAGCTCGTCCTTCCACCCGTTCATCGCGCAATGTCGACGGATCGTGCAGATCGACTCGGAGCCCGGGGACGCCCAGTCGCTGCAGCGGCTCGACGCCGAGCTGCGCCGGTCGCACGCCTTCGAGGACGACGACACGCCGCTGTTTGCCAGCCTGCTCGGCTTGCCATGCGAGCTGCCGCCGGCGCTGAGCGATCCGCAGGCGCGGCGCAAACGCAGCGTGGCGCGTCTGCTGCATCATCTGCACGGTTTCGCCGCGGACATGCCGACGATCGCCATCTTCGAGGACCTGCACTGGGCCGACCCGGCCACGCTGGAGGTGCTGGACCGGGCGGTCAACCAGCTCGTCGATTCCCGCCTGTTGTTGATCCTGACGTTCCGCCCGGAATTCGCATGCGCATGGACCGGCCAGTCCAGGACCACGACCATGGCACTGAGCCGCATCGGTCCGCGCGACATTGCGGCGCTGGTTGCCAGCGTATTCGGCACGGCCGTCGTGCCCGAGCACGTGCTGGCTGCCATCATCAAGCGTACCGACGGCATACCGCTGTTCGTCGAGGAGTTGACGCGCGCCGTGGCCGAACAGCAGGCCGGCCGCGCAACGCACGGCGAAGTCGCAGAGGCCGCGATCCCCAGTTCCCTGCACGATTCCTTGATGGAGCGGCTGGACCGCCTGGGGCCGGCCAAGGAGATCGCGCAGGCCGGTTCCGTCATCGGGCGCGAATTCACCGAAGACCAGCTTACGCAGTTGGGTGCCCAGGCACCCGCTACCGTCGGCGCGGGCCTGGCGGCGCTGCAGCAGGCAGGTCTGGTATTCCGGCAGGCCGACGGCGCGGCCACGCGTTATTCGTTCAAGCATGCGCTGGTGCAGGACGCCGCCTACCAGAGCCTGCTGCAGGCCCGGCGCAAGGACCTGCACCTGCAGACTGCCCGGATGTTCCTGGCGCAGTCGGCACTGCCGGAAATCGTGGCCCACCATTTCGAGCAGGCTGGCGATGCCTTTGAGGCGGTGACGCACTGGGGCGAGGCGGCACGCCGCGCGGCCGCGCAGGGCGCGCATGTGGAGGCTTTGAGCCATCTGACCCACGCGTTGGTTTTGCTGGACAGCCTGCCGGCGGACCCGGTGCACAGCCCGCTCGCCTGCGACCTCTTGCTGCAACGCGCGGGCAGCATGCGCGTGCTCGACCGCGTCGACGAGGCGTTCGAGGTCCTGTCCCGGGCCGAGTCGCTTGCCCTCGCGTGCGGCGATGCGCGGCGTCAGGCCGACATCTGTTTTCTGCGTGGCAATCTCTACTTCCCGAGCGGGAACTTCGACGGCTGCCTGGAGCAGCATGCGCGCTCGCGCGAGCTGGCCCGCAGCGTCGGCGATCCCGAACGCGAGGCGCGGGCGCTGAGTGGGCTGGGCGACGCGTCCTATTTGCGTGGAGCGATGATCACGGCGCATGGCCACTTCGACCGTTGCGTCGAACTCAGCCAGCAGCAGGAGTTGCCAAACATCGTCGCCGCCAACCTGATGATGCGGGGGCTCACGCGCATGTTCCAGAACAGATTCGTTGAAGGACTCGCCGATGCGCAGGCCAGCGCGCGGCTGGCCGGGGAGATCGGCGCACTGCGCGCAGCGGTGGTCGCGGACAACTCGCTTCACAACATCCTCGTCGACATGGGCCGTTGGGACGATGTACTGGAGTCGGCCGAACGCCTGAAAGCGCTGGCCGAGGCGACCGGCGCACGACGCTTCATGTGCGTCTATTTCGTAACGGTGGGTCTGCTCAGCATGCGTGCTGGTGACCGGCGCCGCGCGCAGAAGCTGGTCCAGGAGGGCTACGCGACCTGCGAGGAGGCAGGTGTGGCGTTCCAGGGCGCATGGACACTCGGCACACTGGCACTGGTTGCTGAGGACGAAAACGTTCGCGCCGACGCCTTGTGCAGAGGCCAGGCGCTGCTGGACCGCGGCAGCGTCAGCCATAACCACTTCTACTTCTACCGGGAAGCGATGGAGGTGTCTGCGTTACACGGGCGTTGGAGCGATGTGGAACTGTATGCCGGGCGTTTGCAGGCGTACACGCGCAGCGAACCCCTTCCATGGTCCGACCTGCTCATTGCGCGCGGCCAGGCGCTGGCCCGCTTCGGCCGTGATCAGCAGGACGCCGCTGCGCGCAGCGAACTGTTGCGCGTGCACGCAGAGGCGTCACGGGTCGGCTTTTACTCGGCGCGGCTGCCGTCGGATGTCGAAGCAGCCCTCGGGCTTTAAGCAGGCTCCCGTGTGATCCGCAGGGCGCGCACGATTGGATACTGCAAAGGAGCAAGGGCGCCAAGCACGATCGCTCTTTTCAGAATCAAGCAGCGATCACGACACGACCTGGTAATACAGGTTCTGTGGA
>JBFJZP010000106.1:0-8019 GCA_041622095.1 Burkholderiaceae bacterium
AAGGTTGGCAAGGAAGGCGTGATCACGGTCGAGGACGGCAAGTCACTGGACAACGAACTCGACGTGGTCGAAGGCATGGCGTTCGACCGCGGCGACATCATCGCCAAGGCCATGGCCAAGGTCGGCAAGGAGGGCGTGATCACGGTCGAGGACGGCAAGTCGCTGGACAACGAACTCGACGTGGTCGAAGGCATGGAGTTCGACCGCGGCTACATCAGCCCGTATTTCGTCAACAACCCGGACAAGCAGAGCTGCGTGCTCGATGAGCCACTGGTACTGCTGCATGACAAGAAAATCTCCAACATCCGCGACCTGCTGCCAGCGCTCGAGGAAGTGGCCAAGGCCGGCAAGCCCTTGCTGATCCTGGCCGAGGACATCGAGGGCGAGGCCCTGGCCACACTGGTGGTCAACAGCATGCGCGGCGTGCTCAAGGTTGCTGCGGTCAAGGCGCCGGGCTTCGGCGACCGGCGCAAGGCCATGCTCGAGGACATCGCCATCCTGACCGGCGGCACCGTCATCGCCGAGGAGACCGGCAAGCAGCTCGACAAGACCACGCTGGCCGAACTCGGACGCGCCAAGCGGGTCGAGATCCACAAGGAGAGCACCACCATCATCGACGGCGGCGGCGAGCAGGACAAGATCCAGGCACGCGTCAAGACCTTGCAGACCGAGATCGAGAACAGCACGTCCGACTATGACCGCGAAAAGCTGCAGGAGCGGGTCGCCAAGCTGGCCGGCGGCGTCGCGGTGATCAAGGTCGGCGCCGCGACCGAGGTCGAGATGAAGGAGAAGAAGGACCGGGTCGACGATGCCTTGCACGCCACGCGGGCGGCGGTCGAGGAAGGCATCGTGCCAGGCGGCGGCGTCGCGTTCCTGCGTGCGCGGGCGGCGCTCGGCAAGCTGGCCACCGGCAATGCCGACCAGGACGCCGGCGTGAAGATCGTGCTGCGCGCGCTCGAGGAACCGCTGCGCACGATCTGCGCCAATGCCGGCGATGAGCCCTCGGTGGTGGTCGACAAGGTCGTCGCCGGCAAGGCTGCCTGGGGCTACAACGCCGCCAGCGGCGAATACGGCGACCTGATCGAGATGGGCGTGGTCGACCCGACCAAGGTTGCGCGCGCTGCATTGCAGCACGCGGTCTCGGTGGCCGGGTTGATCCTGACCACCGACGCCACGGTGGCGGAGGCGCCCAAGGAGGAGAAAAAAGCTGCGCCGGCCGCGCAGGAGATGGACTTCTGAGGTAGCCGAGCCACACGCCCGTACACACGGGTGTGACCGGCCCCGGTGCTGCCGCGCCGGGGCCTTTTTTTGTTGTCTTGCCCGGCGCTCCAACAGCGCGCAGGACATGAGATGGATGCCCCGAGCCCCGCGACCACCGCGTTTGCGCCGCATGCAGGGTTTCGCAACCGGCGGGCGCAGGGCATGATGGCGATGACAAGTACACGACAGGACACGCGATGCAACACCATTTCAAGGAACTGGCCCAGCCCGGGCTGCGGCGCAACAAGGTTGTCAGCGCGGCCGAGGCGGTGCGGCTGATCCACGACGGCGACACCGTGGCCACCGGCGGTTTTGTCGGCATCGGATTTCCGGAAGGTGTGGCGATCGCGCTCGAGCAGCGTTTCCTGGCCACACGCGAGGAGACGGGACAAGGCGCGCCGCGCGACCTGACGCTGGTTTTCGCGGCTGGCCAGGGGGACGGCAAGACGCGCGGGCTGAACCATTGGGGCCACGCGGGCTTGGTCAAGCGGGCCGTCGGCGGGCATTGGGGCCTGATACCCACCTTGCAGCAACTCGCGGTGGACAACCGGATCGAAGCCTACAACCTGCCGCAGGGCGTGATCGCGCACCTGTTTCGCGACATCGCGGCCGGCAAGCCGGGCACGCTGAGCCGGGTCGGCCTCGACACGTTTGTCGATCCGCGCCATGGCGGGGGCAAGATCAACAGCCGCACGACCGAGGACCTGGTGCGCTTGTTGCCGATCGACGGTCAGGACTACCTTTTCTACAAGGCCTTCCCGATCTCGGTGGGCATCATCCGCGCCACCACCGCCGACCCGGACGGCAATCTGACGATGGAGCGCGAAGCGCTGACGCTCGAGGCGCTGGCGATCGCGATGGCTGCACGCAATTCGGGTGGCATCGTGATCGCCCAGGTCGAACGTATCGCCGAGCGTGGCACCTTGAACCCGCGCCTGGTCAAGGTGCCGGGCGTGCTGGTCGACGCGGTGGTGGTGGCGACCGACCCGTCGCACCACATGCAGACCTTCGCCGAGCAATACAACCCGGCCTATTCCGGCGAGATCCGGGTGCCGCTGGACAACCTGCCGACCTTGCCACTGGGCGTGCGCAAGGTCATTGCGCGGCGCGCCGCGCTGGAACTGCAGGCCAACAGCGTCGTCAACCTCGGCATCGGCATGCCCGAAGGTGTTGCCGGCGTGGCGGCCGAGGAAAAAATCATCGACCTGCTGACCCTGACCGCCGAACCCGGCGTCATCGGCGGCATTCCGGCGGGCGGCCTGAGTTTCGGCGCCGCGATCAACACCCAGGCGGTGATCGACCAGCCGAACCAGTTCGACTTCTACGACGGTGGCGGACTCGACGTCGCGGTGCTCGGGCTGGCGCAGGCCGACAGCCAGGGCAATCTCAATGTCAGCAAGTTCGGTCCGCGCCTGGCCGGGGCCGGCGGCTTCATCAACATCAGCCAGAACGCCAAGACAGTGGTGTTCGTCGGCACCTTCACTGCCGGCGATCTCGACGTGCAGGTCAGCGGCGCCCGGCTGCAGATCCGCGCCGACGGCAGCATGCGCAAGTTCGTGCAGGCGGTGGAGCACCGCACCTTCAGCGGGCGGGAGTCCTTGCGCCGCGGACAGCGGGTTTTGTATGTGACCGAGCGGTGCGTGTTCCGCCTGCAGGCCCTGGGCAGCGGACACGACGCCGGTTGTGGCCTGGAACTGATCGAGATCGCACCCGGTGCCGACCTCGAGCGCGACGTGCTGGCGCAGATGGATTTCCTGCCGTCCATCAGCCCGCAGTTGCGGCTGATGGACGCCGCGTTGTTCCGCGACGAACCGATGGGGTTGCGCGCGCGCATGTTGACGACGCCACTGGCGCAGCGTTTCGAACTCGATGCCGCCGGCGCGCGCCTGTTCATCAATTTCGAGGGCCTGGCCATCCACGACCAGGCCGAGATCGATGCGATCGAACGACAGGTGAAGGCTTTGCTCGAACCCTTGGGCCGACGCGTTGCCGTGGTGGTGAACTACGACAACTTCCAGATCCTGCCGGCGCTGACCGACGCCTACAGCGCCATGGTGACACGCCTGGACACGCGTTTCTACGAGAGCGTGACCCGGTACGGAACCGGCGGATTCCTGAAGGCACGGCTGGAGACCGATCGCGGCACGACCGGCTGACCGGCCGTCCGGTGGCTAGTGCAGACACGCAAGGCCGCAGCGACTTTCCACTGTGGTCGGGTTGCAGGCACTGACAAAAACGCCTGTCCGGCGCGTGGACGGCAGTTGGTGGGTAGGCGATTTCCTACCTCCGCTTGGCATGCCGGCGCTCGCGCACTCGGGGCACGATCTGTACCCGCAACCGGCCGGCTGTCGATAAGCTTGATCCAGGGTGAGACCCGGCACGCGAAGCTGCCGGTCATACCAGGAAACGGCCTTGCAGGTCACGACGGGAATGCCATCCGCCATCGCCGCAAGGAACGCTGCATGAAAGCCGCTGAGGCGGTGCAATCTGAATTGCTCTGAAGGAGTTGGCATGAATGTCACCGCAAGATTCCGGCACTCCATTGCCGAAGGCGAGACGCTGGATTGGGACAGGCTGTGTGCCGAACTCGATGCGGAACACGCTGCTGCGCAAACCCCGCGGGGACGTGAAAACCTGCTGGCACTGTTGACCATCATCGCGGACAGGGTCGAGCGCATCGACACGACGGCCGCCACCCTGGCCGATTTCCGCGCCGACCGTCGGCGAATCTACCAGCGACTGCTGCTGCGTGAAGCCAGCGTCGATGGAAGCTTGTACGCGCAGACGCTGAATATGGTGACGGATCGCGAAGTCATCATGGGCCGCATGTCGCAGGACGACCCGATGCGACTGGCTGCGGTCGTCGGTTCCGCCCACATCGCGCAGCATGTGGACACCACGGCCGACCGACCGACGGATCAGCCCAACCCGCCGGTCGCAATCGCCGATCGCATGCGCGGCACATGGCAGCGCTGGTGGGCCCGGATGCCATGGCCGTTGCGCAGTTCAAGCAACCCGTGGCGCACGCCTCCTGCGAATCCGACGGTTTGAGGCCCGATATGCGAAACCGCGGGGCCGACCAGTCCGATCCGATTCCAGCCCGATTGCGCCGCTGTCCTGACACCATCGATGCGAACCCGCGTCGCATGCGCACGCGCCAAAGCAGGGTCTGGCCTGGTGGTTTGGCCGCATTGGCGTTGGCCGTTTCCGCTGCGGGCTGCTCGATCCAGCCCCATTCGCCGGTCGAGCCCGTCGCACAGACGGCAATTTCGCCACCCGTGGAAATCTGGGAGTACCCGGCAGCTGCCTTTCCGGCGACCTGCATGGTTTTCGGTTCCGACGGGAGTTTGCAGTTTCGCGGCGGTTTTCTGTTCTTCAATACCGGGCGATGGAGCAGGAACGCTGCGACCGGGGTCACCCATCTGGTGTTGGGCGGCGAGGCCGCGTTTCCGATCGAACCCGTGCTTCGGCAGAAACGGGACTACGTGGCAGCCAGCCATCCGTTCGACCCCCGGACCCGGACCTTGCGTTACCGTATTTCCGCGGCTGATTCGGCGCTGGAGTTTGCCGGCCTGATCTTTCATCGCAGCGCGACCTGCAGCGCCGCGTGAGACAGTTCGCTGAGATATTCGCACCGCGTGTAGGACAGTTGCCGGGTCAATTCGCGTGTTCCTCCGATTCGCAGCATGTGACGACCGGTTGATACTGGCCCATCAACGGTGAAGGGTTGCGCCCTCTGGCCCTTGTTTCCCTTTTGTCTTGTTGGAGGTCGCCATGAGCGAGTCGATGCGTTTTCCGCCTGTCATCCGTTTTGCCGCTGCCGCCCTGGCCTTGTGTTCGGCCCAGGCGTTCGCCGCGGGCGGCGCCGCCTCCGAGGCACAGTTGCGTTACCGCCAGGACATGGCGCGTTGCAACAGCGGTCAGTCGAACCAGGACCCGGCTACTTGCCGGACCGAGGCGCGTAGTGCGCTTGCCGATGCCCGGCGCGGCGGCCTCTCCACCCCGGGCGCCGACTTGCAGGGCAATGCGCTGTTGCGCTGCGCGGCGCACCAGGGCCCGGACCGCAGCGCCTGCGCGGCACGCATCAGCGGCGAAGGAACGGTCGACGGCAGTGTCAGCGGCGGCGGGATCCTGCGCCAGAGCGTCATTGTGGTTCCGGGCTCCTGAAATGCGCCGTACAGCGCCGCTGGATCAGTGGAAAAAGCGTCGCACCGGCTTGGATTCGACACCACCGGCAGCCGGTTGGTTGCCGACAACGCGTTAGCCGCTTGGAACGGGCGCCTGTACCGACCGCGCACGGCCCTCATTATTTTCACCTTGGAGTTCTGCATGTTTTACCGTCCCATCCTTCACGCCGCCATCGTGCTGTTGGCAAGCATCGCCGCCGGCCACGCCTCAGCGCAAATCAATGTCACGATCCAGATCGGCCCACCGGCGCCACTGTACGAGCCGCCGCCGGTGGTGTCGCCGGGCAGCACCTGGGCCCCAGGTTACTGGGCCTGGGATGGCCATCGCCATGTCTGGGTGCGCGGGCGTCCGATGCTGCAACGTGCCGGATATCGCTGGGTAGCCGATAGCTGGGCGCAACGCAATGGCGGTTACTACCGCCAGCCAGGTTACTGGATACGCGATGCCCGGTACCGTCCGGTGCAACATGCGATCGGCGACCACGACCATGGCGACAAGCACCACGGCAAGGGCCGTGGCCACGACAAACACGACAAACACGACAAGTACGAGAAAAACGAGAAGAAGCACAAGAAAGACAAGGACTGACGGCAGGCACGCGCGGGGCGGCCCATGAGGACCTGCCTGAGCGACACCAGGACACCCTGCCCGGCGACCGAAGTCATGAAGAAGGCCAGGCGGCCGCAGCAAGCAGGCGTTCGACCTCATCAAGGTTCAGACGCCTGCCCGCCGGAGCCATGGCAGACAGGTTTCGCGCTTGCGTTACATCGAGCGGGCCCATCAGTTTCGCCAGCTCGGAAAGCCGGATGCCCTGACGCGCGAGGTGCGCCGCGCAGGTGTGCCGCAAAGCCTGTGGCGTGACTTCCGCAGGATCTTCGATCCCGGCGTCATGGGCGGCGTACAGCAGTTGCACCTCCATCTCCTCTTCGGTCAAGGATTTCTCGCCCAGTGCAGCCACCAGGCCGCTGCCATCCGTTGCAACAATGGAGGCCAAATAGTCGAAAAACCCGGTGTCGAGCGAAATGGTGCGCGCCGCACTGCCAGCCACGGTTATGCCCTTGACGGAAGGTTCGAGGCTGCCGGCATGGAGTGCCAGTGCCTCCTCAGCGCTCAGCCCGCGAAGCATCAGGTGCGAGAAAAGCCGCGCGGCGGGTACACAATTGTCCAGGAGCGCCGCGACTTCCTGGTCATGCAGCTCGCGCGGGGAGGACTCGGGCGCCGTGAGCAGCACCTGCTGCCGGGGCGCGGCCACGGGTCCCGGGCCCGCAAGAGACGGAGCGCCATTGCCGGGTCCCGCAAGGGCCAGGTCGACATAGTGACCGGGCTCAGAAGTCGGCCTCTGGGTGTCCCGTGCGACGACCATGGTCGGCTGTACATCCTGCTTGTTGAACAGCTCCACCATCCACATTGCCAGCAGCGCCAGCATCAGCGAGCCGCCGAGAACCAGCCCGGCGTCCCGCGTGTACTGCGGCTGCCAGGGTTCGCGTGGCGCTATGGCCGACTCCAGAACATTCACGGATGGTCGACGACCCCGCTCGCCCGCCTCGAGACGCGCCTTGCGCTGCATGGCATCGCGCAGAAGCGCTTCAATCGGCGCCAGCTCCGCGCTGAGGTTGCGGTACTCATTGAAACGCGCGGAAAATTGTTGAACCTTGCCGCGATTGGACAGCACCTGCGCCTGCAGGCGCTCGGCAGCATCCCGGGCGGCCATGAGCTCTTCCTCGGCCGCAGTCAATGAAGTCTTGCGTGCGAGCTGCTGGTCGGCGGCCTGGGTCTGCGCGTCAATCTTCTCCTGTTGTGCAATTTGCCTTTCAAGCTCGGCCAGGCGGTCGCGGATGGACCGGGCGTTGGGGTCCATGTCGATATAGGCCTTGGTGAATTTCCGACTCAGTTCGACCAGTTCCTCGCGTAGCGCGGACGCACGCTGTTCCATGCCGGCCAGGGCCGAATTGACTCTTGGCGTCTGAAGCGGACCGACCTGCCTTGCGCTGGCGAGGGTCTGTCTGGCAGAACGCAGTTTTCCTTCGGCAACGGCCAGGCGTTCCTGCGCCCGGTTCAAGGCTTCGGTCTGGCCATTGATCTGCCCAAGCAGCTGGTTCTCCTCGCGTTCGAGCGAAACGATGTTGTGGCGCAATCGAAACTCTTCGATCTCCCCACGCTTCTTCGCGACACTTTGCTGCAGGCGTTCGACTTCTTCCTGGTTCTGGACGATGGAGTCGCCAGACGTGGCCTGGTAGTCCCGCTCCAAGCGCTCCTTGTAGGCCAGCGCCAGTCCGTTGACCAGGCCAGCCGCAAGCTCTGAATGGGCAACCTTGGACGAAAGCGTGACCACGTTGGTGCCTTCCGTTACGCGGGCCTCGAGCCCGGCCTGCATCGTGGAAACAGCGTCGGAACCCAGGTCTGCTGCAGCTGCCTGCAGCGTCGGCGACAACTGCGTCATGGCGAACTCCAGCAGCGGCCTGCTCGTGAGCACCTGTAGTTCGGACTGCAGTGAACGGGTGGCGTCGGTGCCCTGGGTGCCACCGGTGGCCACCGCCGACTCCACCTGCACGGCGCCGGGGTTGATCTGCA
>JBFJZP010000107.1:0-8017 GCA_041622095.1 Burkholderiaceae bacterium
CAGCGCACCTTCCTTCGTGACATGCCCGACCAGCACGATGCAGACGCCGCTGGCCTTGGCCGCGCGGGTCAGGTGGGCGGCACATTCGCGTACCTGTGCCACCGAACCGGGCGCCGATGTAAGCTGGTCGGAATACACGGTCTGGATCGAGTCGATCACCGCCACCGCCGGCTTGACCGCGTCCAGCGTGGCCAGGATCTTGTCCAGCGCGATCTCGGCCAGCACCGACACCTCGGACCGGTCCAGGCCCAGGCGGCGCGCGCGCAGCGCCACCTGTGCACCACTCTCCTCGCCGGTCACGTACAAGGTGCGGTGGCCGGCCTCCTGCAGGCTGTGCATCGCCTGCAGCAGCAAGGTGGACTTGCCGATGCCCGGGTCGCCGCCGATCAGCACCACGCCGCCTTCGACAATACCGCCGCCGAGCACCCGGTCGAGCTCTTCATGCCCGGTGGGTGTACGCTCGGTCTCCACCGCATCGATCGCGCCCAGCGTCGTGACCGCGGTGGTCCGGGCCAGTGCCGCAAAACGATTGCGTGCGGCGCCGCCGGGATGGTCTTGTGCGACCGATTCGATCAAGGTGTTCCAGGCGCCACACGCCGGGCATTTGCCTAGCCATTTCGGGCAGGTACCGCCACATTCGGTACAGGTGTAAACGCTTTTATCCTTGGCCATGCAGCCATGTTAGCGCCCGGCCCGCCCGGCGCCGCCGGTTCGGGCCCGGCGCGCGCAGGAAAGCCCGGCTACATTTGATGGAATGCCGCAAGAAAGGCCGAACCCATGCCCCACCTCGTTGTCCTCTACACGCCGAATCTCGAGCGGGAAACCGACATGACGGTGTTGTGCCGTGCCCTGGCCGACACCATGCTGCAGACCCATGACGACGAAGGCAAGCCGGTGTTCCCGCCCGGCGGCACCCGCGTGCTGGCGTACCCGGCGGCGCATTACGCAGTGGCCGACGGAAAGGCCGACTGTGCCTTTGTCTACCTGAACATGCGCATGGCCCACGGCCGCAGCGCCGCCACCCACAAGCGCATCGGCGACGCCTTGCTGATGTGTGCCAAGGCCCATTTCCAGCCGGTGTTCAAGGAGCGCCATATCGGATTGACGCTGCAGATCGACGAAGGGCGCGAGGTGTTCGATGCCAAGCACAGCAATCTGCACCCCTTGTTCCAGCCGGACTGACGCCTGGCAACCCGTCCACTCCATCCGATCCCGACCCAAGGAATCCCATGCAAACTCCCGTCAACACCTTCAAGCAGGCACTGCAGAACCAGCAGGCGCAGATCGGCCTGTGGGTCAGCCTGCTCAACACGCTCAATGCGGAGATCTGCGCCGGCGCCGGTTTCGACTGGCTGCTGCTCGACGGCGAACACACGCCCAATGACCTGCACAGCATGCTGCTCCAACTGCAGACGATTGCCGCCTACCGCAGCCAGCCGGTCTGCCGTGTCCCGGTCGGCGACACCGCGTTGATCAAGCAATACCTGGACCTGGGTGTGCCCAACCTGCTGGTGCCGATGGTCGACACGCCGGAGCAGGCGCGTGCGCTGGTGCAGGCCTGTCGCTACCCGCCCGAAGGCATCCGAGGCATGGCCGGCGCCCGGGCCTCGCGCTGGGGCCGTTATCCCCGCTACAACCAGGAGGCGAATGCCCAGATCTGCCTGCTGGTGCAGGCCGAGACCCGGCTGGCACTGTCCAACCTGGATGCGATCGCCGCGGTCGACGGCGTCGATGGCGTCTTCATCGGCCCGGCCGACCTGTCCGCATCGATGGGCCATGTCGGCAACCCCGGCCATCCCGAGGTGCAGGCCGCGATCGAGGACGCGATTGTCCGCATCCGCAAGGCCGGCAAGGCACCCGGCATCCTGACGGCCGACACGGCATTGTCCAGGCGCTACCTGGAACTGGGCGCCCTGTTCGTGGCGGTCGGCCTGGACACCGGCATCCTGGTGCGCGGCACGACCGCACTGGTCAACGAATTCAAGACCGCCGCGCCGGCAGCGGCGTCGACCGACAAGACCTATGGTTGATCCGGCGCCGACAGCACCAGCCCGGTGGCATCCGGACGAATGGGCCGCCCGACAGCAGCTGGCAGCCTGTTACCGGGTGTTCGCGCTGCTGGGCTGGACCGAGCTGATCTACAACCACGTCACCGTGCGCCTGCCCGACAGCGTGACCGGCGGCGCGCGGCAGTTCCTGATCAACCCGTTCGGGCTGCACTACAGTGAGGTCTGTGCCAGCAACCTGGTGCGGATCGACCTGCAGGGCCGGGTACTCGACGGATCACCGCATCCGGTGAACCCGGCCGGGTTCACCGTGCATGCGGCGATCCACGAGGGCCTGCCGCAGGCGCATTGCGTCATGCACACGCACACCACGGCCGGCATGGCCGTGGCCTGTGTCCAGGGTGGTCTGCAGCAGAACAACTTCTACAGTGCGCAGCTGCACGGCAAGCTGGCCTACCATGACTTCGAGGGCATCACCATCCACGCCGACGAGGCGCCCCGGCTGCTCGCGAGCATCGGCGACAAACCGGCGGTGATTCTGCGCAACCATGGCCTGCTGGCCTGGGGCCAGAGCCTGCCGCAGACTCTTGCGTTGTTGTGGACGCTGCAACGCGCCTGCGAAATCCAGCTCGCCACCTTGAGCATGGGGCCGGCGATCCCGGTGCCCGATGACATTGCCGTGCGCTGCGCCCGGGATGCACTGCAATTCGATGCCCGGCAAGGCGCCGGGCAGGATGTATTCGATGCGCTGGTGCGCCAGGTCGATCGCCTGGACACTTCGTATCGCCACTGACTTGATCCAGACCATGAAACCTTCTTTCCGAAAGACCTGCATCGTCGGCGCCGGCGCCATCGGTGGCTGGCTGGGTGCCGGCCTGGCCCGTGCCGGATGCGAGTTGTCGATGCTCGCGCGCGGCCGCACGCTGGCGGCCCTGCAACACGATGGCCTGCGGCTGCAAAGCGGCAGCGGCGATGCGCAGGAGACCGAGATCCATCGCGTACAGGCCAGCGCGGATCCGCATGTGCTCGGGCCGCAAGACCTGGTGGTGCTGGCGGTCAAGGCGCCGGCCTTGCGCGACGTGGCACGGCAGATCGCACCGCTGCTCGGGCCGCATACGCTGGTGCTGTGCGCAATGAACGGCGTTCCCTGGTGGTTCCTGCAGGGTTTTGGCGGCGACCTGCAGGGCCGGCAACTCGCGTCGGTCGATCCGGGCGGAGTGATCGGCCGGGCGATTGCGCCGGCGCATGTGGTCGGCGCGGTGGTGCACGCCAGTTGCGCAGTCGCCGCACCCGGCCTGGTGCACCACGGTTTCGGCAACAAGATCATCATCGGCGAACCGTCGGGCCAACGCAGTGCCCGCGTGCTCGCGCTGGCGGCGCTGCTGGAGCAGGCCGGTTTCGAGGCGCCGGTCTCCGAGCGCATCCAGCACGACATCTGGTTCAAGCTGTGGGGCAACATGACGATGAACCCGGTCAGCGCCATCACCGGCGCGACCACCACCGAGGTGCTGGACGACGAGCTGGTGCGGGCGTTCTGCTCGAGCGTCATGCGCGAGGCCAAGGCGATCGGACAACGGATCGGCCTGGAAATCGACCAGCAGCCGGAGGATCGCCACGCCGTCACCCGCAAGCTCGGCGCGTTCAAGACCTCGATGCTGCAGGACGTGGAAGCCGGCAAGGCGGTCGAGCTCGATGCGCTGGTCGGCGCGGTGCGTGAGCTCGGACAACTCAGCGGGCTGGACACGCCGTTCACCGACAGCTTGCTCGGGCTGGCCCGGCTGCACGCGCGGGTCCGCGGCCTGTACTGATGCACTGACCGGCGCGGCGGCGCGATGCGGGCACCGCAGGCGCAGGCACGGCGTTATATTGGGGCATGCATGCACGACACCCCCATACCCGAGCCGACCTGGCCCGGATCGCTGCCGACGCCATGCGGGAACGCGGGCTCGAGCCGGAATTCCCGCCGGCCGTCGAGCAACAGCTCACAGGTATGCGGGGCCCGGCGACCGACCCGCAGGCCACCGACCTGCGGGCGCTGGACTGGTGCTCGATCGACAACGACGACTCGCGCGACCTGGACCAGCTCAGCGTCTGCGAGGTGATGCCCGACGGACGCGTCAAGATCATGGTGGCGGTGGCCGATGTCGATGCGCTGGTGCCCAAGGGCAGCGCGATCGACCGGCATGCGCGGATTAACACCACCTCGGTCTATACCGGTGCACGGATCTTCCCGATGTTGCCGGAGCGGCTGTCGACCGACCTGACCTCGCTCAATCCGGGCGAGGACCGGCTGGCCGTCGTCACGACGATGGTGTTCAATCCGGACGCCAGCCTGGCCGGCTCGAACGTATTTCACGCCACGGTACACAACAAGGCGCAACTGGCCTACGACGCCGTCTCCGACTGGCTGGAGGGCAAGGGCGATCTGCCGCCTGCCGCAAAGGCGGTGCCCGGACTGGACGCGCAGCTGCGTACGCAGGACAGCGTCGCACAGCAGCTGCGGGTGCGCCGGCGCGAGCAGGGCGCACTGGAGTTCGAGACCTTCCAGCCGCGCGCGGTATTCGATGGTGACGAGGTGGTCGATATCCGGGAGCAGCCGCGCAACCGGGCGCGCCAGCTGATCGAGGAGTTGATGGTTGCCACCAACGGCTGCACCGCGCACTTCCTGGCCAACCACGGCGGCGTGTCGCTGCGCCGCATCGTGCGCTCGCCGGAGCGCTGGCAACGCATCGTCGACCTGGCGCATCGATATGGCACCAGCCTGCCGCATCGTCCCGACGGCAAGGCGCTGGAAGTGTTCCTGGCGCGGCAACGCCGCGCCGATCCGCTGCGATTCCCCGACCTGTCGCTGATCATCGTGAAGCTGATGGGGCGCGGCGAGTATGTGGTGGAAACGCCGGCCGGCCCGCCGATCGGGCATTTCGGCCTGGCGGTGCGCGACTACATGCACTCGACGGCGCCGAACCGCCGGTTCCCGGACCTGATCACGATCCGCCTGCTCAAGGCGGTGCTGAGCCGCAGCCACCCACCGTATGACAACGCCGAACTCGGTGAACTGGCCCACCAGTGCACCACGCAGGAAGATGCGGCGCAAAAAGTGGAACGCCGGGTGCGCAAGTCGGAAGCGGCACTGGTGCTGGAGACGCGCATCGGCGAGGAATTCGACGGCATCGTCACCGGCATCAACGAGGAGGCCAGCTGGGTGCGCATCTTCACGCCACCGGTCGAAGGCAAACTGGCCGGCGCCCCGCCCCGCCTCGATGTCGGGCAAACGGTGCGGCTGCGCCTGACCGTGGCCAATGTCGAGCGCGGTTTCATCGACTTCGTGCTGGCCGAACCGGGCTGAAGACCTGAACGGCGCCAGCGCCGGTCGGTCCGCGTTGGCGCCCCGTGCTCAGTCGCCGCGCGGGCCCAGTTGGGCGCGCAAGGCCTCGATCTCGTCCATCAGCTGCAACGCCAGTGCCGCGCCGGCGGTGTTCACACCCAGGTCGCGTTGCAGCCGCACCGCAATACGGGCCCGGCGCAGGTGCACGCCGGTGAATCGCCAATGCGCCGGCGCAGCACCTTGCGGCGCGATCACCCCTTCGTCGATCAAGGCCACCAGTTGCTCGACATCGGTGCGACAGGCACGACACAACTCGTCCAGGGACAAGTCGTCCTGGTCCTCCAGGATCAGCACATCGGTGATCACGGTTGTCGAACGGGCATTCATGGCTGGCCTCCCAGGCTGGCGCGCGGATCGAATGCCTTGAAGTGGGTCGACATGTCCTTGTAGACAGCCCGGTCGGCGTCCGATGTCGCGGCCGGCAGCACGATCTGCAATACGAAATAGAAGTCGCCGGGCGTGGCACCCGGTATGCCGCGACCACGCAGGCGCAGCTTGCGGCCGGCCGCGGAACCGGCAGGAATCGTCAACTCCACCGGTCCGCCCGGCGTGGGCACCTCGATCTGCGCCCCGAGTGCCGCCTCCCACGGCGCGACCGGCAGGTCGAGGTAGACGTCGCGCTGCTCGACCCGGTAAAACCGGTGCGGCCGGAACGACACCTCCAGGTACAGGTCGCCGGGTTTGCCTTGTCCGATGCCGGCGCCACCCTGGCCTGCCAGCCGGATATGCTGGCCGGCGCGCACCCCCTTGGGCACGACGAAGGCGATGGTGTGGGCGCGTGTCGTGACCCGGCCGGAGGCATCGACCTGCGGCAAGCGCAGGCTCAGCTCACGTTGTGCGCCATGGTAGGCGTCCTCCAGGTCGATCTGGATACGCGCATGGTGATCTTCGCCATGGGCATGAAAACCGCCACTCGCAGCGCCACCGCCACCATGGCCTGCCGAGCGGTGGCGGGCAAAGCCGCGCCGGAACAAGGCCTCGAAGAAGTCGCTGTGATCGGCTGCTTCCTGATCAGTGAAGCCGCGCCCGGCGCTCTCGAAGCCGGCATTCCAGTCTGGCGGCGGCCGGAAGTCCTGCCCGGCCTGCCAGTTGGCGCCCAGGCGATCGTAGGCACTGCGCTTCTCCGGGTCCTTGAGCACCTCGTACGCTTCGCCGATTTCCTTGAAGCGCGCCTCCGAGCCGGACTCCTTGCTGAGGTCGGGATGGTATTTGCGCGCCAGGCGCCGATACGCCTTCTTGATGTCATCGGCACTGGCGTCGCGCGCCAGGCCCATCACTTGGTAGTAATCCTTGTATTCCATGGCATTTCCCGGGACGCCCCCAATCTACCCCGGATTGCCCGCGCCGGGGTTGCGCGCGGTTGATGCAAGTCAAGGCATGCGCGGGTTCCCGCACCCGGCTTCTCAGGCGACGACCACCGGTACCCGTTGCGCCAGTGCACACATCAACTCATACCCGACGGTGCCGGCAGCATGGGCCACCACGTCGATCGGCACCACCGCATCGGCGGCGCCACCCCACAGCAGCACCTCGGAGCCGATGCCGGCGTCCGGCCCGGGCGTCAGATCGACAGTCAACATGTCCATGCTGACGCGCCCGACGGTGCGCGACGGCACGCCATCGAGCAACACCGGGGTTCCGGTCGGACACACCCGCGGATAACCGTCGGCGTACCCACAAGCCACCACACCGATACGCATGGCGCGGTCGGCCACAAACGACGATCCGTAACCGACCATGTCGCCGGCTTGCAACGCCTGCACGCCGATGATGCGGGCCGACAAGCTCATTGTCGGGCGCAAGCCCCAGTGGGCGGCGTCATGCTCCGGGTAGTCCGGCGCGCTGCCATAGGTCGCAATCCCGGGCCGGATCCAGTCCGACGCCTGCGCGATACCGTTGGGCCCGTCACCGGTTTCGGCCGCCATGTGGCGCAGCGTCGCCGCGCTGTTGCAGACGCTGCGCTCTCCCGGCAGATCCTGCGTCGCCGCCTGGAACCGGGCCATCTGCGCGGCCACGCCGATCGGCCCGTCGGCATCGCTGAAATGGGTCATCAGCGAGATCTCGCCAACCTGCGGCAACGCGTCCAGCCGGGACCAGGCCGCACGGTAGGCCTGCGGCCGGAAGCCGAGCCGGTTCATGCCGGAGTTCATCTTGAGAAAGACACGGTGCGGCACATGGGTCTTGTGCATCGCCAGCATGTCGATCTGCGCCTCGCAATGCACCGTGTGCCACAGGCCCAGGCGCGAGCACAACTCCAGGTCGCGCGCCTCGAACACGCCCTCGAGCAGCAGGATCGGGCCACGCCAGCCCAGGTCACGGATACGCTGCGCCTCATCCAGGTCGAGCAGGGCAAACCCGTCGGCGCCGCGCAGGCCGTCGAATACCCGCTCGATGCCATGGCCATAGGCATTGGCCTTGACCACCGCCCAGACCTTGGCGTCGGGTGCGGCACGGGCACAACGCGCCAGGTTGTGACGCAAGGCGTCGATATGGATGGTGGCCTGGATCGGACGGGGCATGTAACGGTTGGGGAAATGCAGGGACAGTACTGATTCTGGCAGCTTGGAGCGTGATATAACCGTGCCCACGTTGGAGACCAGAACACAAAATATCGGCATCAGCTGTA
>JBFJZP010000108.1:0-7996 GCA_041622095.1 Burkholderiaceae bacterium
GCACCGCTTCACGCTGGCGAGCAAGGGCGGCATGGCCGGCGTGGCCTTTGCGGACGGTGTCAAACGTGTCATCGACGGCCGGCCGCAGGCGATCCGGCGCGATTGCGAGAACAGTCTGCGCAGTCTGCAGACCGATGTGATCGACCTGTATTACCTGCATCGCTGGGACAAGAAGGTGCCGATCGAGGACAGCATCGGTGCGATGGCCGACCTGGTGCGTGCCGGCAAGGTCCGGGAATTGGGTCTGTCGGAGGTGTCTGCCATCACCTTGCACCGGGCCCACGCGGTGCATCCCATCAGTGCGGTGCAGACCGAGTATTCGCTGTGGAGCCGCAATGCCGAGATTGCAGTTCTCAAGGCCTGCGCGGACATCGGCGCGGCGTTTGTCGCGTTCAGCCCGATTGCGCGTGGTTTTCTGTCCGATACGCCGCTGGATATCGGAGCGCTGCAGGCCAAGGACATCCGCCGGGGCATGCCGCGTTTTGCACCGGACCACTATGCCGCCAACCAGAAGCTGCTGCCACCGCTGAAGGCGCTGGCGGTGGCTGCCGGTTGCACCACGGCCCAGTTGGCGCTGGCCTGGCTGCTGCACAAGGGCCCGCACATCATTCCGATCCCGGGAACCACCAGCGTGCAGCATCTGCATGAGGATCTGGGTGCGGCGCAGGTGCAGTTGAGCCTGGACACGATTGCATCGGTCGAAACGCTGATCAACCAGAACACCGTCAGCGGTCCGCGTTACAACGAACAGGCCTCCGGCGAGGTCGACACCGAGACCTTCTGATGACTGCGGCCGGGCATCGCATCACGCCCCTGATGCGTCGGCAGGATCCCGGTACGACGCGCGTCGTCATGGTCACCTTGCCCGAAGTCATGCCAGTCGACCAGGCCGCTGCGCCGCAGGATGACCTGTGCTACCGGTCGGCGTACAGGCGCTGGCCGGCTTGTCCACAGCGCCGTGATTCACTGTGCGTCGATAGCCGCGCGCAGCGTGGGCGCGGGTGAACGCAATCGGCCTCGTGAACCGGATTTGCGTTTGCAGGCAGGCCAGGGGTGCCATCCAAGCCCAGGCAGTTCACAATGGTCGTTTCAACCGTCCAAGGAGTTAGCCATGACAACACAGGAACTGGCACAGGCGTTCACCGATTTGCTCAAGCAGGGCAAGGCCGACGAAGCCGGCAAGACTTATTGGTCCGATGACATCGTCTCGATGGAGGCGATGGAGGGCGACATGGCGGTACTCAAGGGCCGCAAGGCGGTCGACGGCAAAGGGGCCTGGTGGTATGCGAACCATGAGGTGCATTCCCTGGGCGTCGAGGGCCCGTATGTGCATGGCGATCAGTTCGTCGTGCGTTTCACGATGGACGTGACGCCCAAGGGCGGCCAACGCATGAAGATGGACGAGGTCGGCCTGTATACCGTCCGGCAGGGCAAGATCGTCGAGGAGCGGTTCTTCTTCGGTTCCCAGAGCTGACCCGGGCGGGATCGCGCCGACCGGAGCGGGGCAGCAGTTTTCGACAGCCTGCGCGCTTGCCGATTTGCGGGAGCGTGTCGGCTTGCGGCCCGCACCCGGTCACAACATCGCGAAGGCCTTGGTGAAGAAGTCGTCGGTACCGAAGTTGCCCGACTTGAGCGTGATATGCACATGGCCGGCCGGAGTCTGCGCGTGGCACCATGGCACACCCGGATCGATCTGCGGGCCAATCTGCATCTGGGTGATGTCCAGTGCCTGTACGCAGGCGCCGGAGGTTTCGCCACCGGCGACGACCAGTTGGCGTACGCCGTGCTCGACCAGGCCACGCGCAATTGCGGCAATCGTGCGCTCGACCATGGCGCCGGCTTCCTCGACGCCGAGTCGGGACTGGACCGCCTTGACCGAACCGGTCTCCGCGGTGGAGTACACCAGCACAGGGCCGGAAGCAAGCAGCGGCGCCGCCCAGGCCAGCGTCTCGCCGACCACGTCCTGGCCGGATGCAATCTGCATCGGGTCTATCGCCCGCGCCGGGCGCCCGGTGGCGATGAACGCAGCGACCTGGCGATTGGTTGCCAGCGAGCAGCTGCCCGACACCACTGCGCACAGTCCACCGGCTGGCGGCAATATGCTGGCACGGGAGGACGGCTGGATGCCGAAGTTCTGCGGCAGGCCGATGGCAACACCCGAGCCGGCGGTGACCAGCGGCATGCCGGCCAGTGCCGGACCCAGGCGCATCAGGTCGTCGTTGGTGACGGCATCGACGATCGCGACACCAATACCTTGTTCCTTCAGCTCGCCGATGCGGGCCTTGATCGCATCCGCGTGGTTCGCCACCGCGCTGTAGTCGATCAGGCCGACCTTGCGCCGGGTCTGTGCCTGCATCACCCGTACCAGGTTGGGATCGCGCATCGGCGTGAGCGGATGGTTCTGCATGCCGCTTTCATTGAGCAGCACATCGCCGACGAACAGGTAACCCTTGAACACGCTGCGCTTGTTGTCGGGGAAGGCCGGGGTGGCGATGGTGAAGTCGGTCCCCAAGGCATCCATCAAGGCTTCGGTGACCGGTCCGATGTTGCCCTGGGCCGTGCTGTCGAAGGTCGAGCAGTACTTGAAGTAGATCTGCTGTGCGCCAGCGGCCTGCAGCCATTTCAGCGCTGCCAGCGACTGGGACACCGCCTCGTCGGCCGCGATGGTGCGGGACTTGAGCGCCACCACCACCGCATCGACATCGGCACCCAGTGGTCCGTCCGGAACCCCGATGGTTTGCACGGTGCGCATGCCGGCCCGTACCAGGTTGTTCGCAAGATCGGATGCGCCGGTGAAGTCGTCGGCAATGCAGCCCAGCAGAATCGATGCCATGGTCGTCGAATGTCCTTGGAGTATGGTTGCGATAAGGGTATGCGATGCGCCGCGCTTACGGCGATTTCTTGCCGGCTGGCAGCTCGATTCCCGGGAAGATCTTGATCACCGCGCTGTCGTCCTCGCGGGCAAACCCGGCGGTCGATGCCTGCATGAACATCTGGTGCGCGGTCGATGACAGCGGCAAGGGAAACTTGCTGGCGCGGGCCATGTCCAGCACCAGGCCCAGGTCCTTCACGAAGATGTCGACCGCCGACAGCGGCGTGTAGTCGGCAGCCAGCACATGGGCCATGCGGTTCTCGAACATCCAGCTGTTGCCGGCACTATGGGTGATGACCTCGTACAAGGCCGCTGGGTCCACCCCTTCGCGCAGTCCCAGGGCCATGGCTTCTGCCGCGGCAGCGATATGCACACCGGCGAGCAACTGGTTGATGATCTTCACCTTGCTGCCGGCGCCGGCGCTGTCACCGAGCTTGTAGACCTTGCCGGCCATGGCATTGAGCACCGGCTCCGCCGTGGCGTAGGCCTCGGGTGTACCGGCCGTCATCATCGTCATCTCGCCGTTGGCCGCCTTGGCGGCACCACCGGAGATCGGTGCGTCGATGTACAGCAGGCCCTGGTCGGCGAGGCGTTTCTCCAGCTGGATCGACCAGTTGGGGTCGACGGTGGAGCACATCACGAAGACCGATCCCGGCCGCATCGCGGCGGCGCAGCCCTGGCTGCCGTACAGCACCTGTTCGGTCTGCTGCGCGTTGACCACCACCGAAATGACGACGTCACATCCAGCGGCCAGATCCGCCGGCGAATCGCAGGCCACGCCACCATCGCGCGCAAATTCCTGGGCCGCTTCGGCCCGCACGTCACACACCCGGACCTGATAGCCGGCGCGCCGCAAGGATTGCGCGATACCCTTGCCCATGGCGCCCAGGCCGATCACACCTGCCACTGTCTGCATGTCTTGCTCCGTTTCGTCGGTTATGGGGGTCGCCACGGTGGCGTTGTGCGCACGCTGCTTGCGACGCCGTCGATTGTCGCTCAAGCACCGTTGCATGCGCCGCAGTCGGTCGGACTGGTCAGGGGCCGCGCCGGCGGCGCAACATGAACAGACCGGATGCGACCATCAACGCGATGCCGGACCAGGACAGCAGATTGGGCACGTCGCCCCAGACCAGCCATCCCAGCAACAGGGCATAAATCAGCGCGGTATAGCGAAATGACGCCACCAGACTGAGGTCGCCGGTGCGCATGCCGATGATGACCAGGTAGTAGGCACTGCTCAGGAACACACTGGCGGCCGCCAGCAAGGCGATTTGGCTGCGGTCGACCGGTACCCAGCCCTGCAACAGGCTCCAGGGGCCGGTGAGCAGCAGCACCGCCACCGAGGTCGTCAAGGTGATCAGGATCGAGGGCACGGCCAGGGCGATTTTTCGCGTGATCAGGTCGCGCGCGGTGTGCAGCAAGGTGGCGAACAGGCACAACAGGCTCCAGGCATTGAATCCGTCTGCCGCCGGCTGCACGATCAGCAAAACGCCGGCAAAGCCGCCGGCAATGGCCAGCCAGCGGCCGATGCTGACCTGCTCGCGCCAGGCAATCGCGGCGTACAGGGCAATGAACATCGGCGAGGCCATGTTGATGGCCGACGCGTTGCCGATCGGCAGGTGGAACAGCGATGTCAGATAGGCCATGGTGGCCAGAGCGTCCAGCGCCGCCCGCGCCAGCACCGGGCGCTGGGTGAGTTGATGCCATGCGTCGGACCGCGCCAGCATGCCGGGTCGCAGTGCACCCATGAACCAGGCCGCGACCAGCAGCAGGCTGGTGGCGAACAGCCCTCGGATGAAGATCAGTTGGGCTGCCGGCAAGGATTCGCCGACATGCTTGACCAGCGCATCGTTGGCGATGAACAAGGCCATGGCCAGGCACATGGCCGAGATTCCCTTGCGATTGGCGGCGTCGGACAAGGGCTGGATGGACATCTGCGTCGATGTTAGCCTGCGCCGCAGTCGGTCGCTGCAGCTGTCGGCCTGGTGACTGCCGGCGCGGGCCATGTCCCTTACCATGCGCAGCATGAATACACCTTTGCGTCGACTGGAGTTGCATGGCAGCACGAATTTTCGCGATCTGGGCGGGTACGCCGGTCGCAATGGCCGCAACGTGCGCTGGCGCCGGCTGTTCCGTTCCGATCATCTCGGCGAACTCTCGGCGCAGGATGTCTCGGTCCTGTCCGGCCTGGGATTGAGCCGGGTCTGCGATTTTCGGGGCGCCCAGGAGCGCACGGCCCATGCCTGTGCCTTGCCGGGCGTCGCGGTGCACGCCTTGTCGATCGAGCCAACGGTGGTGCAGGGCATGCAGTCGCTGCTGGCTGCGGGCAAGGTGCTGACGCCGCAGGCCACCATGGCCTTGATGGAGCAGACCTACCGCGATTTCGTGCTGCACAACTCGCCGCGTTTCGCCGAGTTGTTCGGCCATCTGCTGGAGGACGATGCGCCGCTGGTATTCCATTGCACGGCGGGAAAGGACCGCACCGGATTCGCCGCCGCCTTGATCCTGTCCGCACTGGGCGTGCCGCGCGCGGTGGTGATGCAGGACTACCTGTTGACCAATGCCTTTTATCGCCAGCCCGCCGCCGCCTCGGGGTTCGCCTCGCAAGAGGTTCTCGACGTGTTGTGGAAGGTACAGTCCGGCTTTTTGGAAGCCGCATTGCAGACGGTCGAGTCCCGTCACGGCAGTGTGGACGAATATTTGGCAAAGGCCCTCGGAATCGGTCCGGCGCAACGTAGACGGCTGGAGCAGTTGTACCTGGAATCCTGACTGGCGAGCTGGCGGGCCCATGCCATCTGGTGCCACCTGGCTGGCGGCGGATGCCGGCGCAACGCCTCAGTCCGGTTGCACCACTTTCCAGAACGCCTCAGCGGCGTCGCTCAGGCCGGCGCGGCGGCGGATCAGCCGGATATCCAGCGGTATCTGCCATTGGGATCCACCCGCCGGCAACAGTCGGCCGTCCTGCAATACATCCTGGATCAGGCTGCGGGGCAACCAGGCGATGCCGCGACCTTCCAGCACCATGGTCTTGAGCAGTTCGGCATGGTGCGCGGTGAAGGTCGCATGGTGTTGCAGAAAGCTCGCCGGTACCAGGCTGCGCATGATGCGCCCCAGACCGGAGGCTTCGCTGTAGGCCAGAACAGGCAACTGCGCATCGGCCGCGGTATCGATCCACCAGCGCGGCTTGCCGGCCTCATCGCTGGCCGCCACTGGCAACAACATGTCCTCGCCGACACGGGTGGACAGGAACTGGGCGTCGTCCAGGCGCCCGGGAACCGCCGGGTGCACATGGCACAAGAGGAACTGCACTTTGCGCTGCAGCATCAGTTCCTCGCAAGCGGCCATGTTGTCGGACACCACTTCGATAGGGCCCAGCGCCAGGCGCGTCTCGACCGTCGCCAGCCAGTCCGGAAAACACCGCAGCGACAACACATGGGTGGCGGCGAAACGCAGGGTTTTCGCCGCCTGGCCGTCGGCTGCACGTGCCGCCTGCCGCGCCGCCTGCAGTTCTTGCAGCAGTGTTGCCACCTGCGGCCGGAAACGGCGACCTGCGTCCGTCAGCGAGACCGGATGGGCGCTGCGGTCGACCAGTGCCACGCCCACCCATTCCTCCAGCGCCTTGATATGGCGGCTGAAGGCCGGCTGTGCGATGGCGCGCAGTTCGGCCGCGCGCGAAAAATTGCCGCTGTCGGCCAGCGCCAGAAAATCTTGCAGCCATTCCAGGTCGAGCGGTCGGTTGCCGGGGCCCATGGGTGAATAGTTGTATGCGAATCGGGTATTGGACGGTATCGGATGGGTCGTGCAGGATTCGCATCTCTTGCTCCGAGAGCCTGTCGACGTCATGCCGAACAGGGTCTTGCCCATTATCGGCGCCGCCGGCGCCAAGCCATACGTATACCTGCCATGAAAATCATCGACATCGTTGAATCCACCCGCCCGATCAGTTCCAATATCCGCAATGCGTTCATCGACTTCTCGAAGATGACGCTCAGCCTGGTGGCCGTCGTCACCGACGTCGTGCGCGATGGCAAGCCGGTGATCGGTTACGGCTTCAACTCCAATGGTCGTTACGGCCAGGGCAGCCTGATCCGCGAGCGATTCCGACCGCGCGTGCTGCAGGCCGATCCGGCCAGCCTGCGTGACGACAGTGGCGACAACCTGGATCCGCACCGCATCTGGGCCTGCATGATGCACAACGAGAAACCCGGTGGGCATGGCGAGCGCTCGGTGGCGGTCGGCACGATCGACATGGCGGTGTGGGATGCGGTGGCCAAGATCGCCGGTCAACCCCTGCACGAGATGCTGGCGCAGCGGTACGGCAGCGGCAAGGCCAACCCCAGGGTGTTCGTTTACGCTGCTGGCGGCTATTACCACCCGGGCAAGGGGCTCGACGGCTTGCGCGGCGAAATGGCGTCTTATCTGGAGCGGGGATATTCGGTCGTGAAGATGAAGATCGGTGGCGCGCCGCTGGCCGAGGACATGGCGCGCATCGAGGCGGTTCTGGCGATGTTGCAGCCTGACCAGCAACTGGCGGTGGATGCCAACGGCCGCTTCGACCTGCCGACCGCGCTGGCGTATGGCAAGGCCATGGCCGACTATCCGCTGTTCTGGTACGAGGAAGCGGGCGACCCGCTGGACTATGAATTGCAGGCGCGGCTGGCCGATGCCTATCCGGGTCCGCTGGCCACCGGCGAGAACCTGTTCTCGATGCAGGATGCCCGCAACCTGATCCGCTATGGCGGCATGCGGCCCGACCGCGACTGGCTGCAATTCGACTGCGCGTTGAGTTACGGTCTGGTCGAGTATCTGCGCACGCTCGACATGCTCAAGGACCATGGCTGGTCCGCCAGTCGCTGTGTGCCGCATGGCGGCCACCAGATGTCGCTGGCGATCGCGGCCGGCCTGGGGCTGGGCGGCAATGAGTCGTACCCGGATCTGTTCCAGCCCTATGGCGGCTTTCCGGATGGCGTGACGGTCGACAACGGGTATGTGACCTTGCCGGCATTGGCGGGGATCGGCTTTGAGGGCAAGTCGGATCTGATCGCCGAAATGCACGGTTTGGCGCGCTGATGGTCCGGGGCAGGCGCCCCCCGCAGCATGAAAAAAAGGCCGCATATCCCTGAC